>NZ_JAWVZF010000001.1:0-69113 GCF_033722355.1 Arsukibacterium sp.
GGGTTAAATTCGCGAATTTGCTCGTCACTGACATCCCAGGCCCATAATTCACAATAGACGCCAATTTCCCGCACCCGGCGGGCGATAAGCTGGGTGTACTGCGAACCAAAATCCAGAATTAAAATACGATGGTGGTGAATGTTCTTGCTCATAACAACCTTTGCAAAATAAGGCGGCGGGCCAGGCCCGCCGCGTAAACTTAATGTTGTCAGCCTAACCGGTAGTTAGGCGCTTCCTTGGTAATCTGCACATCATGTACGTGCGACTCACCCATACCGGCGGCGGTAACCTTGACAAATTCTGGTTTGGTACGCAGGGTCGTCATATCCGGGCTACCGGTTAACCCCATGGCAGAGCGCAGGCCACCCATTTGCTGATGAATAATATTTTCAATCGGGCCTTTGTAGGCCACGCGGCCCTCAATGCCTTCCGGAACCAGTTTCTCGGCATTGTTACTGCCCTGGAAATAACGATCTGACGAGCCGTTACGCTGCGCCATTGCACCGAGTGAGCCCATGCCACGGTAAGATTTATAGTAACGGCCCTGGTACAGCTCTACTTCGCCCGGGGCTTCTTCGGTTCCGGCAAACATTGAGCCCACCATGACGCAGTGCGCTCCGGCAACCAGAGCTTTGGCCACATCGCCGGAGAAACGGATACCACCATCGGCGATAATGCAAACGTCAGTGCCTTTCACGCCTTCTACCGCATCCGAAATGGCAGTAATTTGCGGCACGCCACAACCGGTAACAATCCGGGTGGTACAAATTGAGCCCGGGCCAATGCCGACTTTAACAGCATTAGCACCGGCATCGGCCAGCGCTTTAGCGCCTTCTGCCGTAGCGACGTTACCGGCGACAATTTGTAAATCGGGGTATTGGGCGCGGGTTTGTTTCACCCGGTCGATAACGCCCTGTGAATGGCCATGTGAGGTGTCAATTAACAGAATATCGACGCCGGCTTCCACTAAGGCGGCGATGCGCTCGTCGGTGCCCGGACCAACACCGACAGCGGCGCCCACCCGCAGCCGGCCTAATTCGTCTTTACAGGCATTGGGCTTACTGGCGGCTTTATAGTAGTCGCGCACAGTAATCAGGCCTTTTAATTTAAAGTTGTCATCGACCACCAGCACTTTTTCAATCCGGTGCTCGTGCATCAGTTTAAAAGCCTGTTCACGCGGGGCATTTTCGTTAACAGTAACCAGCCGCTCGCGCGGGGTCATTACCGAGGTGACTTTGGCCTGCAAATCGGCTTCAAAGCTCATATCCCGGCCGGTAACAATACCTACCAGGTTCTGCTCTTTATCCAGTACCGGAAAGCCGGAAAAGCCATGCTGCTGCGCCAACGCCTGCACTTCGCGCACTGTCATACCGGCAGAGGCAGTTACCGGATCAGAGACCACACCGCTTTCGAACTTTTTCACCTTACGAACATTAGCGGCCTGCTCTTCAATGGTCATATTCTTATGAATAAAACCCAGACCACCTTCCTGCGCCAGCGCAATCGCTAAGCGGGCTTCGGTTACCGTGTCCATAGAGGCCGATACCATAGGAATATTCAGCGTGATGCTTTTGGTCAGTTGAGTGCGTAAATCCGCAGTATGGGGTAAAACGGTAGAGTGCGCCGGTACCAGTAACACATCGTCAAAGGTAAGGGCTTCTTTCTTGATCCTGAGCATTGCAACAATCTCGCTGTGAAGGATGAAAAGATAGGGAATGTTGCGGCGCAATTTTAAAGGATTTATGGCGACAGAACAATCAGTTTTTTCTTTTTGTGTTAACAGTGGGCCTTGGCGTAAACTAGCATTAAAGCAGTTAATTGTAGGCTAATGATGCAAAACCCCGATATTTATACCGTTTCCCGTTTAAACAGCGAAGTCAGGCTGATTCTGGAGCTACAGTTTCAGCGGTTGTGGCTGGTGGGCGAGGTATCTAATTTCGTGCAGGCCGCATCAGGCCACTGGTATTTTTCATTAAAAGACCAGGCCGCGCAGGTAAAGGTAGCGATGTTTAAACAGGCTAACCGCAATGCCTCGGTAAAACCGCAAAACGGCCAGCAGGTATTAATCCGGGCAAGGATCAGCGTGTACGAGCCGCGCGGTGAGTATCAGCTGTTAGCGGAAATGATCGAGCCGGCGGGTGATGGTTTGCTTAAGCAGCAATACGAGCAGTTAAAAGCCCGCTTGCAGGCCGAGGGGTTATTTGACGAAGCACGCAAAAAGCCGCTGCCGGCGCATATTAACCGGGTCGGGGTAATTACCTCGCCCACCGGTGCGGCCATCCGCGATATTGTCAGTGTATTAGGGCGCCGCGCGCCGGCTATTGAAGTGATAATATACCCCTGCCTGGTCCAGGGCGAACAGGCGGCCGGCCAGCTTCGGCAGATGCTGAGCACCGCGATTCGGCGCAGTGAAGTGGATGTACTGATTATCGGCCGCGGCGGCGGTTCGCTGGAAGATTTATGGTGTTTTAATGATGAGCAACTGGCCCGTGCTGTGGCGCAGTGCCCTATTCCGATTGTCAGTGCGGTCGGCCATGAAATTGATTTTGCGCTAACCGACTTTGTTGCCGATGTGCGCGCCCCTACCCCGTCGGCTGCAGCAGAGCTGGTATCGCCCGATCAAAGCCATTTACTGGAGCGTCTGCGCCGGCTGCACAGCGCGTTAGTGCAAGCGCAGCGTAGCCAGTTAAACCGCTTAAAGCCAGACCTGAAGCAACTGGAGCAACGGCTGTTAGCACTGCACCCAAAACGGCGCTTACAACAACAGCAACAACGCTTAGACGAGCTGCAGCTGCGCTTGAACCGGGTGATTAGCCAGCAGCTTAGTAATGCCAAACGCCAGCAGCAGTATTTACAGCAAAGCCTGCAGCACTTATCCCCAGCCAAAGCGATTAAGCAGCAGCACGAACAATTACAACAACTACAACAACGGCTGCAACGCGGTATCAGCCAGCAGCTAAAACAGCAGCAGCAAACCCTTGGCCGCTTAAGCAACCAGCTAAACACCGTAAGCCCGCTAGCAACCTTAGCGCGCGGTTACAGTATTACCTTTGATGACAAACAACAGGTGCTAACCTCCAGCCGCCAGCTAAAAGCCGGGGATAAGGTAGCAATTAAACTGGCAGAAGGTGGTTTTGATGCCGAGGTAAAAAAGCTGAATTGAGGTTCATCATTTTGATTTCTGCGGGCTAAGCTTAACGATCATGATAATGAGGAAGTGATTCAGCATCCTGAACATTCTGCAGAAACTAAAACCGGCCCAGCGACTGTTGCAGCCGCGGTTACTGATAGGTTTATATGAAACGACAAAAAACATCATAGAAAAAGGCCGGTATTTGATACCGGCCTTTAGCAAAGTACGCCAGTTAAACGTTATTAAAACGATCCAACCAGACTCAGCATGGCGTTAATAGGCGCGCCCACTGTTGCCTGATGCGTCGAGTGCGCATTCGGGAAGTACAGCTCGTCTGTCAGGTTTTCAATATGCAGCTGCAACCGAAGGTTGTGAGAAATATCATAGTATGCATAGGCGTCAACCCGGGTATAGCTTGGCAGCACCGCGCTATTGCTGCTATTGATAAAGCTTTCACCCTGGTAAGTGGCACCAATACCGACACCAAACGCATCATTTACCTGATAACTGCTCCAGACTGAAAAGGTGTTCTCAGGCAGTTCAGCCGGGGTGTTGCCGGTAGGGCCGCTGCGATTAACAATTTCACCTTCCATATAACTGTAATTTGCTGATACTGACCAGTCGCTGGTCAGCTGACCACTGAACTGCAGCTCGAAACCAGAAATTTCTGAGTCAATCACATCCAGGGTCGCCGGATCGTTATCCGCTACCTGCGGTGAGCTTTGTTCATTTTCAAACAACGCCGCCGTGAAGCTCAGCCCTTTGGCAAAATCCCATTTAATACCCAATTCCTGGTTTTTAAACGTATCAGGGTCTAACTGATTATTGCTGCCATTAATATCGGCATACTGCTCACCACTGCGGGGCAGAAATGATTCACTGTAGCTGGCATAAACAGAAACGTTCTGCTGTGGTTTATAAATAACGCCGGCGCGGGGAGAGATTTGCTCATCGGTACGAGTTCTGTTTTCCTGCACTGACGGCAGGGCATTAAAGACTTCGATGTCAAACCGGTCAAAACGGGCACCCAGCACCAGTTGCAGTTTTTCTGACAGCTTTATTTCATCCTGCAGATAAAATGAAAACACATCCAGATTAACCCGGGTGTCATCATTTAGATCGCTGAAGGTGGCAGTAACAACCTGGCCGTCAGCATTAAGACCGGTTAAAGCACGGAAATTTAATGGCCGCTGCACATTAAATGTCTCGCGGTCATCCATGTTGGAATCAAATACCGGATTAAAACGGTTCTGATCAGAATCAGTCTGGATAAATTCAGTACCAACAATCACAGTATGGCCAACCCGGCCTGTGTCAAATTCGCTGATAAGATTGCCTGACAGGATCAGATTCTGCCGTAAGGTATTATCGACATAACCGTCCAGCTGAACGGTATTATTGCTCTGATTATAGCCACTGGCATAGAAATTAGAGTAGACCTTATCATAATCGCCATAATGGGCACTGAGGTTACCCTTCATCGTATCCGTGAAACGGTGTTCCAGCGCGGCTCTGAATACATGTGCCTGTAGCTCATGATAATTATTTTCAGGATCGGCAAACACGATATCTTTTAACGCGGCCACTGGCTTGCCATCGCTGCCGGTTGGAATACCACGGTCAATAAAGCGCTGATGATCAACATATTCATAAGACAAATCGACAGCGGTATCTGAGCTTAATTCAATTCTTGCTGTTGGGTTAAAGCCGTAACGATCGCCATCGTAGAAGTCACGATGATTATCAAGTTGTTCAACCATCGCATTAATACGCACTGCAGAGGTGTCGCTGGTAGCAAAATTAGTGTCAATTTCCGCATTGATACCACCAAAAGTATTCAGCTGGCCTTTGTAGCCGGTAAATGCCTGACCAAGCTGCGCTTTTTTCGATACCCGGTTTAAGATGCCGCCGGTGCCGCCCCGCCCGAATAATAACGCATTAGGCCCCCGCAAAATTTCCACTTGCTCAATATTGTACAGAGCGCGGTAGTACTGAACATCGTCACGGTTGCCATCAATATAAAAGTCAGCGGTTGAGCGGACGCCGCGAAATACTACTGAATCGCGATGGCCCTCGCCCTGTGAAGTATTTACGCCGGGGGTGTAGTCAATAATCTCGCCGATACTGGTATAGCCGCGCTCAGTGATTTGCTCGGCAGTGATGATTGATAAGCTTTGCGGCACGTCAATGATCGGAGTCGGTGTCTTTACCGAATTTGATTCATTAATAGACAGGTATTGCCCTTCAACAACGATTCTTTCTACGTCCTTAATATCCTGAGCTACGGCGGTGTTGCTTAAGATCACCGCAGCAGCAATGCTCGTTAGTTTGAATTTCAATTTACATTCTCCACATCTTTAATTGCGTTTTTATGATTCTGAGGTATCGCTGATGTCGGCCAGACCGGAAAGTATCTCTGCTGTCCCGGTGTTGAGGTGCCAACCCGTTTTTATTTGCGGCAATGGTAATACGAATAGTTATTAATTGCACGCTCATTGCGGAAATTTTTTGTCTGAAATAAGAATTAGTCTTGATTGCCAGCAGTAACCGGCTGATTATTTCGTCGCCGGCCAGGAACTTGATAAGATGCTGCCTGATTAATAACAATGCATCTGCATCAGGTAGTGGCAAAAACTCATGTCCCACAATACCATCACAATAAACCAAAAGCGGCAGCCACTGGACCACCTGCAATCGGTCTGGTTATTCGGCTATGGCTCGTTAATTTATAAAGCTGATTTCCCTTTTCTCAAGCGTAAGCCCGCTTGTATTTATGGCTGGCAGCGCCGCTTCTGGCAGGGCTCGCATGATCATCGCGGTACGCCGGAGGCACCGGGGCGGGTGCTGACGCTGACAGAAGCAACGGGCGAACGCTGCGCCGGTATGGCCTATCAGGTTACGCCTGATACCTTTGAGCATCTGGACCACCGTGAGAAAAATGGTTACCTGCGGGTATTTACTGAACTGCACTGGCTGGACGAACCGGGCCGGCAGGAGGGCCTGGTGTATTTAGCCGGCGCTGATAATGACGCTTATCTGGGGCCGGCCAGTGACGAGGCAATCGCTGCTCATATTGCTGCAAGCACAGGGCCCAGTGGCCCTAACAGTGAATACTTACTAAAACTGGCTGAGGCGCTGCGGCAAATGAATGAGCATGATGAGCATGTATTTGCAATCGAGCGCGAGCTGCTAAAATTAGTAAATCGGTAAGCTAGCGGAACTGCAGAGGATGTCAGACTCAACAGGTCAGGTATCAAAAAAAGATATCGTTACGGCACTTTTAGATAACTATGGCGAAACCTACGCACAGGAGCTGTCTGTCAAGCTGGAGAAGGGTACGCCGGCACCGCTGTTTCAGTGGTTATGTGCCTGCGTGCTTTTCAGTGCCAGAATCAGTAACGATATAGCCAAAGATGCGCTGCGGGCGCTTAAAAAAAGCGGCTGGACCACCGCAGATAAAATGGCGAAGAGCAACTGGAAGGACCGGGTAAAAACCCTGAATGACGCTGGTTACGCCCGTTTTGACGAGCGCACAGCCACGATGTTGGGTGACGTTGCAAACGCCATGCAGGAACACTACAACGGTGATTTACGTAAACTACGTAAGGCAGCGGATCGCGACCCGCAACAGCAGCGCAAGCTGCTGAAGAAATTTAAAGGCTTAGGCGATACCGGCGTTGATATTTTTATGCGGGAAGTGCAAGCAATCTGGCAAGAAATTGCACCTTTTGCTGATAAAAAAGCGCTGAAAGCTGCCGGAAAATTAGAGTTAGCAGACGATGCCGAGCAACTGGCAGAGCTGGTCAGCGATAATAACGAATTAGCAAAGCTATGCACCGCGCTGGTCCGGCTGGACTTCTCAGGTGACTATGATGAGCTGAGAGAAAAAGCACGGAATGGCGGTTCCTGAGCAATGGCGGCAGATAACCATTATTCTCTGTGCGACTTAATCACGATACCCGGCCAAATTCTTTGGCGACGTCTTTCATGCTGTGATAGGTCTTGTCGCTGAACTGCTTGATAATGGCCATTTGCTCATCATTGGCGTTATCACGGGCAAATTGTTTAAGCTCATCGCCACTGGCCGGAAAATCGATACCGGCAAAAACGCTGGCAATATTGGCTGCCGATGCCACTTCCATCGCCCGGGCGCCGCCTTTTTTACTGGGCTGATCGTCCGGTTTTTCCTGATGGCTGCGCAGACCGCCAAAGGCCCTGCTAACCTCTGCTGCGTCACGGTATTGCTGCTCAGGCAGCGACTTGATAATCTCAGCAATGTCGCCGGCACGCTCATCATTGTTATCAATGGCGTCTAACAGCTCATCGCGGGAAGCCGGAAACTCAATGCCTTTCAGGGCTTTTTCAAGATCGGCGGCAGAAATGGCCTGCTTTGGGTGGGACGTCAGCATATGCCGCTCCAGCCTGGATTTCTGCTCAAAGGTGGCATCGCAAATATCACATGAAAACTGAGCCATATTATCTTACCTCCCCAACTGCTTTTTCCAGATCGGCCATCGTTTTGAACTTACGCTCAGGCAGCTCATTTAATACCTCAAGAATGTCATCACTGGCATCATGTTCTTCGGCAAACTCCACCACTTCGTCTTTATTTCTGGGAAAATCAATGCCTTTCAGCGCCTTTGCAATGCCGGCTGCGGAAGCACTGTCCAATGCTGCTTTACCACCACGCCGGCCGCCCTTGCTGGGATCACCACGTGGCTCTTTCGGCTCAAGCTTAAAGTCAGGCGTGGTAAACTTGCCGTCTTCAATTGAGGCACCGGGCCAGTTTTTTGGTTTTAATCCCAGAGTGTCAAAAAGTGCAGGCTTGCCACTGATGTCAGCTTCGGTTTCAGCCAAATCATCGTGGGCCCCAATTAATAACAATTGGGCATTTTCGTAATCCAGCAGCCTGGTATCGCTGATATCAATCCAGCGTTTGTCAGCAAATTTTTCTTTCAGCTGTTGCGGATAGTCAGGTTTCTGATCGGGAAAACCCGGGGCATCAATATCAGGGTTTTTGACCGAAATAACAAAACTGGCCTCGGCTAATATCCCAAGCTCTTTTTGAGCTTTGCCCGGTTTATCAGGCTGATGCAGCCGGTAGGCCAGCCTTGTGCTGTCATGGTGTTCAAATATCACGTAGCGGCCAGCGCCGGCCGGAATCGCTTCACCCTGTTGCCGTTCGCCTTCGGTTGAGGTGTCATATTCTAACGGACCAAGCTCGTTGCCAATCTCTGTTGGGCTGGCCGTCAGGTAATTCATCATCCATTCTCTTTGGGTCGATTTGGCTGAGCCGTCGCTGATGTCTGGCAGGCGCTTTTTGCCGATAACAAATAGCCGCGCCTTATCATCGTTATCTGCCACCATCACCAGATAAAAGCGTTGCACATCATCAATGCTGTTAACCTGTTCGCTGTCAATTTTGCTGCGGTAGAAAAAATAAATATCGCCCTGTTCAAGGTTTGCTGTCATAACGCTGACCTCCTGCTGGCATCAGTCAGAATGTGGGTTCGTGCTGTTAAAACACGGCTTCGTTAATAGCAAAACAGCATTCAATAAACATACCAGAACGAACAGAACAAACCGCAGGGTGATAAATCCATTAAAGCGCTGCAGAGCGGGCAAAGCAGGAGCCCGCCCTTGAAAAGACAGAACGCCGGTAACGCCGATGCGTGTATTATGAAAATATTGCCACCTTAAAGCATTTTTTACCGGTGGCAATCAAAGGGTGTCATCGCGCGATTAGGGGCGGCCGGCCTCTGCCTGCTGTTTTAACGAGACTTTTTGCCTGCGCCGCCGAAACAGGTTTTTAAGATCTTCCAGGATCAGATAGAAGCAAGGTACCAGGATCAACGTAATTAAGGTGGCGAACAGCACCGCAAAACTCAGCGATATTGCCATTGGAATAACAAACTGTGCTTGCAGGCTGGTTTCAAACATTATTGGCACTAAGCCAAAGAAGGTGGTTAGTGACGTTAACAAGATAGCCCGAAAGCGCATACTGCCGGCAGAGATAATACTGTCTCTTAATGATAAACCTCTGTCCCGGGCCTGGTTAACATAATCGGTAAACACCAGACTGTCGTTAATGACTACCCCAGCCGCGGCAATCATGCCGAAGAAGGAGAACAGCGACAAGTCAAAGCCAAGGAAGAAGTGTGCCCATAATGCCCCTGTCATGCCAAATGGGATCACTGACATAATGATCACCGGCTGACTGTAGCTTTTCAGCGGAATCGCCAACAGGATATAAACCAACAGCAAACCGGCTATCATATACAACAACATTTGGTTGCGTTGTTTTTGCTGCTCTTCTATCTGCCCACCCAGTTCCGATTTAACCCCGGGAAACCGTTCCAGTAAATCTGGCATAATATCGGTTTTTACCAGCTTCACTACCTCAGACGTTGTCACCTGCTGTTGATCAACACTGGCTTCAATCCGCACATTTCTGAAACCGGCCTCGCGGTTAATCCGTGAAATTCCGGGTGACTCGGTAATATCAGCAACATCACCCAGCATCACAAAGTCTCCGCTGGGCAGTTTCAGGCGGGTGCGCTGAAGCGACGCCACCTGTTGCCGTTGTTCTTTCGGATACCGCACCATAACCCGCACTTCATCACCGTCGCGGATCATTCGCTGCGCTTCTATACCATAAAAACTGTAACCCACCTGCTGCGCCAGCCAGGTAGGTGTTAAACCCAGCTGATGGGCCAGCGGCTTTAATTCCAGGTTAAGCTCTTTGCTGCCTGAATCGATGCTGGAGCCTAAGTCATAAACACCGGGTATATTGCTTAATTCGCTGATTAGCGCATGGCCGGCCGCGTTTAGCTGATCTATGTCGGTACCGTACAAACGATAGCCCAGTTCCCGCTGCTCGCCGCCACTGAATAAATCATCCCTGACCTGAATTGTTCGCACCCCGGCCAGTTCAGGTAAGCTTTCCCGCCAGCGGCGCCCCAGTTCAAAGGCTTTAATAGGCCGCTCTTCTTCGTCCACCAGCGTGACTAACACGGTACCACTGGTCTGATTGTTCAGCCAGGCCATCACATGTTTGATCATCGGTTTGCCGCTTTGCTCTAACACCAACGTTTCCTGCTGATAAACAAGTTGCTCAAGCTGTTGCAGAATCGCCAGGCTTTGCTGCTCAGAGGCGTTCTGATGCATTTCGAAGCGTATTTCCGGATAGTCATGCGGTACAGGCGGGGTCATTACCGTACGGATATGGTTGGCAGAAATTAAGCCAAAGCCGCTGAGCAGGATGCCAAAAAACACCCCCAAAGTGGCATAACGATGCGCCATGCAAGCTTGCAAAAACGGTTGATAGCGCCCTTCAATAAAGCTCTGAAAGCCCTTGTTAAAACGCATACGCCAGCCATTTTCCGGCACCGGTTTTAATTTCGCATGCGCTAAATGAGCTGGCAATATCAGTTTTGATTCAACCAGGCTGAAAAACAAACAACACACGACCACAATAGAAATAACTTTAAATTCATTGGCCTCTATACTATTGCCCAGCATAAACGGAGCGAATACCGCCATGGTAGTTAATACACCAAAGGTTGCCGGGGTGGCTACCCGCTGCGCGCCGCGGATAATATTGTCAATACTATGGCCTTGCAGCTCAGTTTCATGATAAGCACTTTCGCCTATAACAATAGCGTCATCGACGACAATACCGAGCACCATAATAAACGCGAATAAACTGATAATATTGATAGTGACACCGGCGAAAGGCATCAGCCAGATAGCCCCCAGAAAGGCAATGGGTAAACCGAGCATAACCCAGAAAGCGACTTTGAAGCGTAAAAACAGCATCAGCATTAAAAACACCAGTACCGCCCCCTGCAGCAGGTTGCTCCACATCATATTCAAACGGCCATTCAGGTAATATGTCATATCGACCAGGCTGTGCAGCTGGTAGTCACCCTGCAATTGCTTATTTTTAAACTCAACATATTGTTGTACGCTGGCAGCAACATCAGGCAACGACTGCGTTGCTGAGGCTTTCACTGCCATAAATGCTGCCGGTTTGCCGTCGTAACGCATATAGTTAATACGCTCTTCAAAACCGTCATAGATGTTAGCGATATCAGCCAACCGGATCTGTTCGCCCTGCGGCCCGGTTATTATGGGCAGCGCGGCAAATTCATCAGCCCGATAGGCCCGCTGTTCAGAGCGGATGGTAATCATGCCGGCGTCAGCGCGGATCATCCCGGCAGATACATTGTCAGAATGCTGCGCAATCGCCCTGCTGATATCCTGTAAACTGATGTTGTAACGCTCAAGTGTCGCCGGCTCAATTTCAATACCTATTTCCCAGGCCGGCATTGCATCAAAATCAACAAAACTAATATTCTCCAGTTGCAGCAATTCGTTCTTGATTTGCCGTCCCATTGCTTTTAGCGCCAGTTGATCCTCAGTTCCGGTCAGCACCAGATTTACCGCGTCCTGGCGCCACTCCACCTGATAAATTGTTAGCGGCTCCATCGCGCTGGGGAAGGTACTGATGGCATCCATTTTCAGTTTTACCTGATCCAGCCGGGATGAAATATCGGTGCCGGGCACCAGCTCAATACTGACCCGGCCACCACCGCGCCAGGCATTGCTGCGATAACGCTTAATACCTTCAATATCGGTCAGGGCTTCTTCAATTTTAATCAGGATGCCTTCTTCAATTTCCTGAGGCGCAGCGCCGCGAAAAGTGGCATTAACATGAATATAATTGACTTCTACTGAGGGAAACATTTGCCGCTGCATGGTGGCATAGGTAACCAGCCCCATAACGACAATAAAAACCATCAGCAAATTAGCGGCAACGCTGTTACGGGCAAACCAGGCAATAATGCCTTTATCAGGATTATAAGGCATGATTTACTCCGCTTTTACCAGCTCACTGTCGCTTTGTGCCGTGCGCACCACCATACCCGGCTGCGGGAAATTGGGTACCGTTAAGATAAGCTGCTGACCATCAGTTAGCCCGGCTTTGACATAAGCTGATTTACCAATCTGGCGGATAACTTCGACCTCTTGCTGAGCCATGGTCATATCCGGTTGCAACAGCCAGACTTTACCGTCGGATAATGCGTCTTGCGGAATGGTGTAAAGCTTATCTTCAACCCGCCCGGCCAGACGCACTTCAACATATTGGCCAAACCGGATCACCGGTTGCTGGCTTCGCACCGCATAAGGGTCGTCAAGTTGCACCACCAGATGGCTCATTCGGGTCTGGCTGTCAACCACTCCCAAATCACGTACCACTTTAGCTTCGCGACTAAACTGATCAGTTCTCAGCTGAGCCGGTATACCTGCGCGCTCTGCAGGTAAATAAGCCAGATCGAAACTGGCAACAGGGACATACAACTCTGCCTGCTCTACGCTGTAGAGTTCGCCTAACGCAGTGCCAGTGCTTACCACCTGCCCTAAGCCAATATTGCGATTGACCACCAGGGCATCGTAAGGGGCGGTAATTCGGGTTCGCTCTAAATCACGTTGCGCTTTCTGCAGGGATGCCTGAGCCGATTTTAACGCCGCTTCTGCACTTAGCAGCTGAGGCTGGCGCAATGCCAGAGCGGTTATTTGATCACGGGACAAATGCCTTAATTCCTGCTCTGCCACCCGGGCTTGCGCCTGCTCCTGTGAAAGCGCCGATTCGGCACTGGCAACGGCCGCCTGCGCGCTGAGTAAGGCAACCTGATAATCGGAATCATCCAGTTGTACCAGCACCGTGCCTTTGGCAACAACGCCACCGGCGATAAAGTTCGGATCTAAATTGATAACCCGTCCCGACACTTCAGGTGTTAAGGTGGTTTTCTCTTTGGGTTTCACTTCTGCCCAGAGTTGCAGCTCGAAACGATGCGGCTGGGCCTGCAATGTTTGTGTAACGACCAGCGGGGCCAGCGATCCTGACTTATCTTTTTGCAGTGGGGGGGTCGCTGTAGCCTGTATCGCAATAAATACCCCTATTGCCAACCCGAATACGCCTGCCGCAAACAGCCCTTTTTGCCAAGTTTTCATTAATCCGTTCCCACATTGCCGGTAAGCTCTTACCTTAGCAAAGGCTACGTAAAAAGACAGCGGGAAACTGTTAGCAAATATGAACTACTACAGCAGAGAAAGGGATTGCATAGTTTTGGCTATCCAATCCCGGTAACTGGTTGCGGTTACTCTTTTACTACATCGATAAAATACTGCGTCTCACCGGCGATAGTTTCCCGTACCAGACCATGAACGTCGGTTTCAAAGCCCGGGAACTGGCCGTTGAAGGCCCGGGTAAACTTCAGGTAATTGACAATAGTCGGGTTAAAGCGCTCACCGGGCACCATTAGCGGTATACCTGGTGGGTAGGGTGTTACCAGCATGGCGGTAACCCGGCCGGTAATATCGTCAATCGATACCCGTTCAATTTCCCGGTGCGCCATTTTAGCCCAGGCGTCTGCCGGGGTCATGGCCGTTTCAATGGTTGACAGATACATTTCAGTAGTCACTTTCGCCACGTCGAACTGCCGGTAAATATTGTGAATTTGCAGACACAGATCGCGCAGACCCACTTTTTCATAACGCGGGTTTTTAGCCACAAACTCGGGCATCACCCGCCACATCGGCAGGTTCTGATCATAGTCGTCTTTAAACTGCTGCAGCTCAGTGACCATTGAATTCCAGCGGCCTTTGGTAATGCCGATGGTAAACATGATAAAGAACGAGTAGAGCCCGGTTTTTTCAATAATGATGCCATGCTCAGCCAGATATTTACTGACGATGGTAGCCGGTATGCCCTGCTCGTCAAACTGCCCCAGCATATTCAGGCCCGGGGTGATAATGGTCGCTTTAATCGGGTCAAGGATATTAAAACCCGACTCTATCGGCCCGAAACCATGCCAGCTGTCAGTGGCGTGCAACACCCAGTTATCCCGTTCGCCAATACCTTCATCCGGCAAATTCTCAGGGCCCCAGACTTTAAACCACCAGTCGTCATCCCCAAATTCGGCATCCACTTTGCGCATGGCACGGCGAAAATCCATCGCTTCAAACAAACTTTCTTCCACCAGGGAAGTGCCACCCGGCGGTTCCATCATCGCAGCAGCGACATCACAACTGGCGATAATGGCATACTGTGGGCTGGTGGAACTGTGCATTAAATACGACTCGTTAAAGCGATGCGTATCTAAATTACGGTTAGTGGCGTTTTGCACCAGAATTTGCGACGCCTGCGATAAGCCGGCCAGTAACTTATGGGTAGACTGTGTCGCAAATACCAGGGTTTCATCAGAGCGGGGGCGGTCTTTACCAATGGCATGCATATTTTTGTAAAAATCGTGAAAGCTGGCATGTGGCAACCAGGCTTCATCAAAATGCAGCGTGTCGATGCTTGATCCCAGCTGCTGTTTGATTTCCTCGACATTATACAAAATACCATCATAGGTACTCTGGGTTAACGTTAAAATACGCGGCTTTTTGTTTTTAGCATTACGGGCAAAGGGGTTAGCTTCTATTTTTTTAGCAATGGCCTCGGCTGAAAACTCCGCTTTCGGAATAGGGCCAATAATGCCGTAATGGTTACGCGTTGGCATTAAGAATACCGGAATAGCCCCGGTCATAATAATCGAGTGTAAAATCGACTTATGGCAATTGCGGTCGACGACTACGATATCGCCCGGCGCCACCACGGAGTGCCAGACCATTTTATTCGAGGTCGAGGTACCGTTGGTGACAAAAAACAAATGGTCGGCATTAAAAATGCGGGCAGCGTTTTGCTCGCTTTGTGCCACCGGTCCGGTGTGATCTAATAACTGGCCTAATTCATCAACCGAATTACAGACATCGGCCCGCAGCATATTTTCGCCGAAGAACTGATGAAACATCTGGCCAACCGGGCTCTTTAAAAAAGCCACGCCACCAGAGTGGCCCGGGCAGTGCCAGGAATAAGAGCCGTCAGAGGCATAATCCATTAACGCATTAAAAAACGGTGGCGCTAACGCGTCCAGATATTTCTGGGCTTCACGGATAATGTGGCGGGCGACAAATTCCGGTGTATCTTCAAACATATGAATAAACCCATGCAGCTCACGCAGCACATCGTTCGGAATATGCCGGCTGGTGCGGGTTTCACCGTACAAAAATATCGGAATGTCGGCATTGCGCTTACGCACTTCTTTAACAAAGGCCCGAAGCTCGGTCAGCGCGGTGTTAACATCGGCATCGCTGCCACTGCCAAATTCCTCATCGTCTATTGATAAAATAAAGCACGAGGCACGGCTGGCCTGCTGGGCAAAGGCCGTTAAATCAACATAACTGGTGTAGCCAACCACTTCAAAGCCATGACTACCAATGGCCTGGGCTAAGTCACGAATACCTGAGCCGGAAATATTTTCTGAACGGAAATCTTCATCAATTACAATAACCGGAAAACGAAATTTCATCAGTCAGTCCTTGCTGTTAATCTTTTTTTGCCACTTTCTGGCGGGCTTTCATTAACCGCTCACGCTTGTATTTCTGCAGCGCGGTTTCGGTATTTTTCTTGGTTGGGGTAAAGGGGTTTTCCCCTTCACGAAACTCAACCCGAACCGGCGTTCCCATCATTTGCAACGCCTTACGATAATAGTTCATCAGATAGCGTTTGTAAGAATCCGGTAAGTCTTTTACCTGATTACCGTGAATAACAATAATCGGTGGATTATAGCCACCGGCATGGGCATATTTCAGTTTTACCCTGCGACCATGCACCATAGGCGGCTGGTGATCTTCCTGCGCCATTTTCATAATGCGGGTAAGCAGTGAGGTACTGACCCGCTTAGTGGCGGAATCAAACGCTTCTTCGACGGACTCAAATAAGTTACCGACGCCTGAACCATGCAGGGCCGAGATAAAATGCAAGCGGGCAAAATCAATAAAACCTAAGCGGCGGTCAAGTTCGCGCTTCACCTCATCTTTAATACTGTCATCAAGGCCATCCCATTTATTGACGGCGATCACCAGCGAGCGGCCGGCATTTAAGGCAAAGCCAAGAATACTCAGGTCCTGATCAGAAATGCCCTGACGGGCGTCCAGCACCAGCAACACCACGTTTGCTTCTTCGATGGCCTGCAGGGTTTTGATGACTGAAAATTTTTCGACCATGTCATCAATTTTACCGCGCCGGCGCACCCCGGCTGTGTCAATCAGGGTGTAGTTGCGCTCGTTGCGCTGCATCGGAATAAATACGGAGTCACGGGTGGTGCCGGGCATATCGAATACCACCACGCGCTCTTCGCCGAGGATCCGGTTAGTCAGCGTAGATTTACCGACATTGGGCCGGCCGACAATTGCCAGCTTAATATGTTCGCTGCGAAGCCTAGCGGCTTCTGCATCCGCCTGCTCTTCCGTCAGGGTTTCCAGCGCCGGACCGGCAGCCGCAGCCTCGCCCTGGGCCACGGTATTAACCTTATCCGCCAGAAATGGCAGTAATGCATGTTGCAACAATGCTGAAACACCACGACCATGAGCAGCGGCTATCGGATATACCTCCCCCACTCCCAGACTATAAAAATCGGCGATAGCGGTGTCAGCATCAAGTCCATCGGTTTTATTCGCTACCAGAAATACCGGCTTTTCCACCCGGCGGATATGCGCTGCAATGGCGCTGTCACCGACGGTTGCACCGGCCCGGGCGTCTACCATAAACAGCACCACATCGGCCTCAGCAATGGCTTTAAGTGACTGCTCCGCCATTTCCACCTCAATGCCCTGCTCATTACCGTCAATACCACCGGTATCAACCACAATAAACTCCAGGCCGTCAAAATTGACCGAGCCGTATTTGCGATCCCGCGTTAAACCGGGAAAGTCTGCAACCAAAGCATCGCGGGTGCGGGTTAAGCGATTAAACAGTGTGGATTTGCCGACATTGGCGCGCCCCACCAGGGCCACTACAGGTAACATTCAGTCAACCTCAAAAATAAGAAAACAGGCCCAATCAGGCCTGTTCCTTCAGTTATTTGCCTAGAGTACCGGTTAAGGTACTTGTAATAAGACTAGCTCACCATTGCGGCTTGTCACTAACAGATAGTCATCAGTTGCCACCGCCTCGCGGTAAAAACCCGAACTGTCGAAGCTTTGCCGGGCAACAAATTCACCCGTCTCACGGTTCAACCAGTGCAGATTACCTTTAGCATCCCCGACTACCAGATACTCTTTATAAACCGTCGGTCCGGTTAAAAAATGGCGCTGTAAACCCTGCTGGCCCCAGACTTCACTGCCGTTACGCCGGTCTACTGCGTAAATGCCGCCGGTAGAGTCAACCAGATAAAGAATATTGCCAGCAACCGCCATATTACGGAAACTGGCATAGTCACGTTTCCAGATCTGGCGTCCACTGCGCAGTTCCATCGCAACCAACTCACCATTGTAGGCAATCGTATATATGGTACCGGCAATAACGATAGGCTTGGCGTCAACGTCAACCAAACGGGATAAATCGGTACTGCCTTGTGGCACAGCAATAACTTCTTCCCAGGCCTGATAGCCCCGTTCAGCGATCAATACCCCAACCCGGCCTGTACCACTACCGTAAATCACGCCACCGGCCTCAATGACCGGCTCACTGACGCCACGAATGGTCAACGGCGGCTGCTCATCTTCAAACAACCAACGCTGCTCGCCGTTGTCTGCATCCAGTGCGACCAGGGTGCCGGCAGTCGTCGCGATCACAACCAAACCTTCGCCAACTGCCGGGCTGGCAATAACTTCACCTTGCACCGGAGCCCGCCATAACAATTCGCCATTTGCCGCATTCAAGGCAAAGACTTCACCATCTTCCGTACCCAGGTACAATTTGCCATTGGCGAAGGTGACGCCACCAGCGATGCGGGCGGTTTCACCAGTAAACCGGGCCAGCAAAGAGGATTCTCCTTCATTGCGTAAATCAAAGCTCCATAAGGTACGCCCGTTACTGAGATTTTTAGCCACCACAATACCATTTCGGCTTGCGGCATACACTTTGTCGCCAACAATAGCCGGTTTTAAACCTGACTCGTAATGAGCAACTCCGTTACCCACCTTGCTTTGCCAGACTTTATCCGGGTCAATACTGTTCTGTACGTCCGGCAACACCAGCTTCTCCTTGCTGGAACAGGCAGTTAGCGCCAGCGCCACGACCAGAGCCGCCGTAATTCTTCCAAATAATTTCACGCCTACCCCTTGTTAACTGGCTGTAATATGTGCCAATTCATCCAGTTTTACCTGTAATAACGGCTGGCTTTGTTCACTGCTGGCTAACGCTTGCAAATAGGCTGCTTTCGCTTGCGCCAACTCACCGGTTAACTGTAAAACATCGCCTCTTAATTCAGCCTGCTGGGCTGCGAAGCTGGCAGGTACCGGCTGTTGCAATGTTGCCAGGGCATCAGCATAGTTACCTTGCTCACGTTGCACCCGTGCCAGCCGTAACTGGGCAATAGCCTGGATAGGCGCTTGCTCTGCGTTAAGCATAACCCAGTTTAAATGTTCAGTGGCCAGCGAAAGTTGCTGACTGTCGATTGCTTCGCGGGCGGCCAGCAGCGCAGCAAAAACGGCATAACTGGTATCGCTTTGGGCATCGATAAATCCCTGGGCACTGGCCAGCCAGTCACTGCCCTCAACTTGCTGCTGCTCCAGTAACTGGCTGTACTGTGCCGAGACCTGCTCAGCTTGTGCACGTTGCTCTGCCTGAAAATAGCGCCAGCCGTACAAACCGGCTAAACCAATTACCACGCCGCCCAAAATGGCCTTACCGTAGTCATTCCAAAAGCGTTTGATGGCTTCAACCTGCTGTTCTTCGCTGCTGTAAATTTCCAATGTTACTACTCCGTAATATCCTGCTACTTCGGTTTCGTACCGGCTGCCACCGGCTTACTTGTTGTCTGCCGCGGCCCGTACTGTTTTACTGTTCGTTATCTATCGCTGCTATTAAAAAACGCTAACCAGTGACCGTGCTAAGTCTGCCAGCGTCAAAGTTTGTTGTGGTTTATCCTGGCGCAGCCACTTCAGGGTGATTTCACCACGCGCCAGTTCATCAGCGCCCAGAATTAAGCCCAGCTCAGCCCCTGACTTATCAGCCCGTTTCATCTGCTTTTTCAGGTTGCCGCCGCCGCAATGCAAGATAACACGTTTTGGCGCTAACTCGCTACGCAGCTGTTCGGCAATCGCAATAGCGGCAAGTTCCGCGGTTTCTCCTATTGGCATCAGATAAATATCCGCAGTTGTCTCAGGCAGATTAACCAGCTGCAGCGTTTGCAGCAATAACACCAGCCGCTCCATGCCAAGCGCAAAGCCCACAGCCGGGGTTGCTTTCCCACCAAGCTGCTCTACCAGGCCATCATAACGGCCGCCGGCACACACTGTACCCTGTGCTCCCAGTTCGGTGGTGACCCACTCGAACACCGTTTTATTGTAATAATCCAGGCCACGTACCAGAGTCGGGTTCACGGTATAAGTAATACCCGCGGCATCGAGCCGGCGTTTTAACTGGTTAAAATGCTCAGCAGAGTCGGCATCAAGATAATCAGCTAACTGCGGCGCATCGGCTAAAACCTCAGCTAATGCCGGATTTTTACTGTCCAACACCCGCAGTGGATTACTGTGCATCCGGCGTAGACTGTCTTCGTCTAACTGCGATTTATGCTGCTCCAGATAGGCTACCAGCGCATCACGGTAGATTGCACGGGCTTCGTTGGAGCCCAGCGAGTTCAACTGCAGGCTGACATAAGGTGCCAGCCCCAGTTGCTGCCACAGATTCGCTGTCAACATAATCACTTCGGCATCAATATCACTGGTGGCAATACCAAAAGCTTCCAGACCGAACTGGTGAAACTGGCGGTAACGGCCTTTTTGTGGCCGCTCATGCCGGAACATTGGCCCCATATACCAAAGCCGTTGCTCCTGGTTATAAAGCAGGCCGTGCTCATTACCTGCCCGGACACAACAAGCCGTGCCTTCGGGACGCAGGGTCAGACTGTCGCCATTGCGATCAGCAAAGGTGTACATTTCTTTTTCAACGATATCGGTTACTTCGCCGATAGAGCGCTTGAACAGCTCCGTCATTTCGACGATAGGAAAGCGGATCTCGCTGTAGCCGAAGCGGGCCACGGTACTGCGCAATACCTGCTCAAGATGCTGCCATAACGGCGTATCCTGAGGCAGGCAATCGTTCATGCCACGTATTGCCTGAATATTTTTTGCCAAAATTAAATTCTCACTGCCATGCTAAAACCGGCCGATTATACGTTGGATGGTTAATATCACCAAACCACCGTAATATTAATCCAGTTGCTTAATACCTATCAGCTGCTCCCGGGCCACCAGATACTGGCGAACCTGCTGTTCCAGCTGCTCTGCGATGTTGTTATTGTCCAGCCGCAGTTTCTGGCGCTGGCCATTTAAATAAAAGCCACTTTTGCGATTCGCGCCCGCAACGCCTAAATCTGAAATCAGGGCTTCACCGGGACCATTGACCACACAGCCAATCACTGACACGGTTAATGGCTCGACAATGTCTTCCAGTCGCTGCTCCAGTTCATTCATGGTTTTGATAACATCAAACTCCTGCCTTGAGCAGCTGGGGCAGGCGATAAAGTTAATACCGCGCTGGCGGATACGCAGTGACTTTAAAATATCAAATGCCACTTTCACTTCTTCCACCGGATCGGCCGCTAATGAGATGCGTAACGTATCGCCTATACCTTCCGCCAGCAGCATTCCCAGACCAATCGCGGATTTAACTGCACCGGCTCTAGCACCACCGGCTTCAGTAATGCCCAGATGCAGTGGTTGTTTAATCTGTTTGGCCAGTAACCGGTATGCGCCCACCGCCAGAAACACATCAGAGGCTTTAACACTGACTTTAAACTGATCAAAATTCAGCCGGTCCAGAATGTCAACATGACGCATCGCTGATTCCACCAGCGCTTCGGGGGTCGGTTCTGTGTACTTCTCCTGAATATCAGCTTCCAGAGAGCCACCATTTACGCCTATCCGGATAGGAATATTATGATCCCGGGCACTGTCGACCACGGCACGGATCCGATCTTCCCGTCCAATGTTGCCCGGGTTTATCCGCAAACAGTCAGCACCATATTCCGCCACTTTCAACGCGATACGATAGTCAAAATGAATATCAGCCACCAGTGGAATCGTGGCCTGCTGTTTAATCAGCTTAAATGCTTCTGCCGCTTCCATGGTAGGCACAGAAACTCTTACCAGGTCTGCTCCGGCATCAGCGATGGCTTTAATCTGTGCCAGTGTCGCCGCCACATCGGTAGTTCGGGTGTTGGTCATAGATTGCACGGCAATGGGCGCATCACCACCGATGGCAACAGTACCTACGTGGATTTGCGTACTCGGGCGCCGGGTAATAGGATTGTCAGCAAACATGATTAGTCGGGTTCCGCCAGGGTAAATTTCGCCACCCTGCCCGCTGGCAGGGATGACATATCAAAGGGTTGGTTGTTCAGAGTAATGCGCACTACACCGGGGTTACCCAAGGTGACAACAAAGGGCGCCTTGCCGCTTACCGTCATCTGGTAGCCTGGTTCCTTGGTGCCATAAGCAATACGGTTGCCATCGGCATCCAGCACATCTATCCAGCAGCTATCCTGAAAATTCATTGTGATTACATCAGCCTGGGCCGATTCGTCATTTGCCCCTGAACCCGGGCTGGCGGGCTCGGGCTCAGGGGGCATGGCAACAGCATCAGGCAAACTGGCAACGGTACTATCTGACATGCTGAACGGCTCGCTGCCGGCAGGGTTTAACGCTTCTGCCAGTGCCTGACGGTCCGAGCCAGCGTCAATGGCTGTGCTACCGCTGTCTGATGCCATGTTACCGGTAGTGCTGGCGGTGCTGCTGTCAGCTAACTGTTGACTGCCGGTCAGGGTTTGCGTGACCGGTTGTTCTAATCGGCCCTCTGCATCGGGGCTGGCCGTCTGCCATCCCCATAGCACCAGCATCAGCACCAGTAACAGGCCAATGGCATAAGTCAGCCACATAAAGCGGTTTTCAGTTGCTTGCCGGCCGGTGCGGTTTGAAAATGTCCGCATCGGCTTCGCCGGATCAGTACCGCCGCCATGTTGCTGCTCAAACGCCTTAAGCACTTGATTTTCTGGCAATTTGACCAGGCGGGCATAGGCTCGCAGATAACCACGGACAAAGGTGATCAGAATAGAGCTATCAAACTGATCTGCTTCAATTTGCTGGACCAGACTTAACCGCAAATTTAACTGTAATGCGACATCAGCCATACTCAGCTTGCGCTGCTCCCGTGCCTGCCGCAGTAACTGGCCTGCAGTCATCTCTGTTGTTGTCTGCTCAGGTGTACTCATGGTTCAATTCGGGCCGGGTCAATTACAAGCACTTGCTGACCAACCTGTAACTTGCTTTGGTCAGTAAAATTATTCCAGGCCATAAAGCTTTCCAGCCGGATATTATAGCGGTACGAAATGCCAAACATCGTTTCGCCCGCAGCCACCTGATGATAAGGCTCTGACGCATCTACCGGTTCACTGAACTCTGGCAGCCTGGCGACTTTTTGCGGTTGCTGCAGATGCTCCTCTGCAACTTCTGCCAGCCAGATCCGCTGACCGGTTTTAATAACAGACTCGGGGGTTAGTTGATTCCACTCCATCAATCTGGCCAGCCGGATATTATGTGCCACTGAGATGGCATAAAGTGACTCGCCTTCCTGCACAATGTGAAATTCAGCCGGCGGCACGGCATTATCCGATGCATTGTCAGCAACAGTTACCGGGTTGGCAGCGTCTGATTGCTCGTTGCCCTCACGTTGGCTGGTGTTCGTATCGCTTTGGCTGGCGATTTGTTGCGCCATTGTTTCTGGCTCGCTGGGCGGTTCTGATAATACTGTCTCTGCTGGCAGACTAACCGGCGGCGTAGCCGCTAAAATCAGCTGACTGGCAGCTTGCTGCTCAGCCTGTTTTGCTGCAGCTTGCTGCTCTGCCTGCTGGCTGGCAGCAAGCACGTCTGCGGCTTGTTTATCTGCCGCCAGTTGCGCGGCAGCCTGCTGTTCAGCTAACTGTTGTTCAACAGCCCGCTGTTCTGCCAGCTCTTGCTCAGCAGCCTGTTGTTCAGCTAATTGTTTTTCAACAGCGCGTTGCTCAGCAGCCCGTTGTTCTGCCAGCTGTTGGTCGGCAAGTTGTCTGGCAGCCGCTTCATCAGCTTTAAGCTGTTGCTCTGCCGTAACTTGTAACGCAGCTTCGTCAGCTGACGGCTGACTGGTGGCGAGTGCACCGGCAATCGCCTGACTGCTGACTGAACCTGCCACAGTTGCCGCGCGCGTTGCCTGCTGTACCATTTCCGCTGAGGGTTGTGCAATTACTGGCGTATCGTCAGCCGCCTGCTCGGGTGTCTTGCGTCTGACAACTTTTAATCTGGGGTTAGCTACCGGGCCGGTTGCTACTACGTCGGTCAAGGTGCTGTCTGGCAGCACAATATTCGCCATCAGGCTTAATTTGTACTGTTCACGCAGCTGTTCAAATTCGCTTTCCAGCGTACGTTGCTGTAACAGCAGTCGGGCTTCCGGCGTGTCAATATATAATGTCAGCAGCAACTGTTCGGCATGTTTCATTGTGCTGACATCGCCCTGCTTTTCTGCCACCAGATAGTTCAGCAGGGTACTACGGGCAGAAACCCGCCCTAAGCGCTGGATCCGTTGCAACGCTGTTTTGGCGCCGACATTATCGCCCATCGCATAATTTACTGCGGCCAGATTAATCAATGAGCTTATCCGGGTACCATTATGAGACACCGAAGATTCAAGAAAGGTTTTTGCTTTACTAAAGCCCTGCTGATCCAGCTGACATAACGCCAGATTTTCGTAACTTTCCGCTACCCGGATATAACCTGGCCGGGAAATCGCTTTCAGTAACAGCTGTTCTGCTTCATCATATTTTTCTATCTGACACAAAAACGCGCCATAATTATTATAAGCATCGGCATTGTCGCTGTCTTTATTAAGTGCTTGTCGGTAAGCTTCTTCCGCCTGAGCGTGCTCACCAACACTCTGATAATAAAATGCCAGGGCGTTATACACTTCAGGTAAATCAGGTGCAAACGCTTTAGCACGCTCTAAATTGTATTTTGCCTGGGTGGTATCGCCGCGACGTAAATAATTCAGGCCCAGTGAAATTCGGGTACGGGCAGCCTCGCTGTTATCAAGACTTCTCTCGCCAACCTGCCTGTCTGAGCCGACATAACTGCTTTCTGATACGCACGCTGTCAGGGTTAGTGACACACAGAGTGCGAGCCCAACCGAAAATTTCTGCATTACCAATGGTCATCCCTTGGGTTACGGCAGCATTTTAACCAGAATAGGCTGGCCCTTTTGCTGCTTCTTTATCAGTCTCTTGGTTCGATCAATGACATCGCCAACCAGCTGGCCGCACGCTGCATCGATATCATCGCCCCGGGTTTTCCGTACCATAACAGTAAAACCGTGCTGTTGTAACACCTTGTTAAAACGGTCAATCCGCGAATTACTGGACCTTTTATAAGGTGAGCCCGGATACGGATTAAAGGGGATTAGATTAATCTTTGCCGGCGTATCTTGCAATGCCTGCGCTAACTCATGCGCCTGCTCCATGCTGTCGTTGATGCCGTCGAGCATAACATACTCTACTGTGACCTTATCATTGGCTTTAGAGTTCTCAACATAACGACGTGAGGCCGCTAAAAATTGCTCCATCGGATATTTTTTATTCACCGGCACCAGCTCATCCCGCAAAGCATTATTCGGGGCATGCAAGGAGATAGCCAACGCCACATCAATCCGCTCACGCAGTAAATCGAGCGCTGGCACCACACCAGAGGTACTTAAGGTGACCCGGCGTTTCGATAAACCAAAACCATAGTCTTCCAGCATTAACTCCATAGCCGGCACCACGTTATTGAGGTTTAACAGCGGTTCGCCCATGCCCATCATCACGACGTTAGTAACCGGTTTTTCGCCGGTATCACCGTAACTGCCAATGATCTGCGCCACCCGCCAGACCTGGCCGATGATTTCACTGACGCTCAGGTTACGGTTAAAGCCCTGTTGCGCGGTCGAGCAGAAGGTACAGTCCAGCGCGCAGCCAACCTGCGATGAAACACAGAGGGTGCGCCGATCTTTTTCCGGGATCCAGACTGTTTCCACTTCCTGGCCACCGACCAGCCCCATCACAAATTTAATGGTGCCATCACTGCTATCCTGTCGTGTTACCACCTCAGGAGCGGCTATGACTGCCAGGTTTTTCAATTTGTCCCGCAGTGTTTTATTGATATTGGTCATCTTGTCGAAATCATCAACACAGAAGTGGTAAATCCATTTCATTACCTGATCAGCCCGAAATGGCTTTTCGCCCAGGGAGACAAAAAATTCCTGCATTTGAGCACGGGTAAAATCTAACAAATTTACCTTGTTTAACGGCTTGTTCATACCCTGATGACTCCTGCTGACACCTATCAATAACTCACTATTACACTCTGAATCTTCAGCTTACTAAGGCAGAAAAGGGGCTGACGCCCCCTTTCCTTCAGCTAACACAGCAGCGGTTTCCCGGAATTAACGGGTACGGCTGCACAGCTCGTTTTCAGTGAAGAAAAACGCAATTTCACGGGCGGCAGACGCAGCAGCATCAGAACCGTGCACGGCGTTTTCATCAATGCTGTCAGCATAGTCAGCACGTAAAGTACCGGCTAACGCGTCTTTCGGGTTGGTCGCACCCATAATTTCGCGGTTTTTGCGTACAGCATCTTCGCCTTCTAAAACCTGAACCATCACCGGGCCAGAGGTCATAAAGCTGACCAGCGCTTTAAAGAAAGGACGCTCTTTATGCTCGCCATAAAAACCTTCAGCTTGTTCCTGGCTTAAGTGTAGCATTTTAGAAGCGACAATCCGCAGTCCGGCCGATTCGAAACGGTGATAAATAGCGCCGATCAGGTTTTTTGCTACTGCATCGGGTTTAATGATTGAAAAAGTACGTTCTAAGGCCATGTCAGGCTCCTGTTGTAAAGGGTTTAAATTTTAAGGCGGCAAATTATACGCTAATTGCCGGAAAAAACCTACAGTGACTGCATGTCCCGCTTAGTGGCCTTCGCTAACCATATTGACGGTATATTTCGGAATTTCCACTACCAGATCTTCATCGGCGATCCGGGCCTGACAACCCAGCCTTGATTCCGGCTCCAGCCCCCAAGCTTTATCAAGCATATCGTCTTCCAGCTCATCGCTTTCGTTCAGCGAGTAAAACCCTTCCCGGATAATGACGTGACAGGTGGTACAGGCACAGGACTTTTCACAGGCATGCTCAATCGCAATGCCATTTTTTAATGCCACATCCAGCACCGTCTCGCCGCTGTTGGCTTCCAGAGCCGCGCCCTTTGGACATAATTCAGCATGGGGTAAAAATACGATCTTTGGCATGGTTAAACCTCGTCGACTTTGTGGCCCTGCAAGGCCTGCCGGATAGATTTATCCATGCGTCTGGCAGCAAAGTCATCTGTTAAAGTATTGGTATGTTCGATGGCAGCTTTTATGGCTGCGGTATCCTGCTGCTGACGGACTTTCGCCAGATTAGTTAAAGCCGACTTTATTTCAGCCAGCTCCTGCTCATTCAGCAAAACACCATCCTGCGCCAGCGCCGCACTGACGGCTTCCAGCACCCGGTCTGCTTCCACCTGCTGCTCACGCAGCAAACGTTGCTGCATATCCTGGCGGGCATGCTGCATCGAGCCGCTAATCATGGCGGCGACCTGATCATCGGTTAAACCGTAAGAGGGTTTAACCTGAATACCGGCCGCGACACCGGTAGATTTCTCTTCAGCACTGACGCTTAGCAGACCATCGGCATCTACCTGAAATGTCACCTTGATATGGGCGCCGCCGGCAGGCATTGGCGGGATGCCACGTAATTCAAAACGCGCCAGCGAGCGGCAATCTTCTACCAGTTCACGTTCACCCTGTAATACGTGAATAGCCATTGCTGTCTGACCATCTTTAAAGGTAGTGAATTCCTGAGCCCGGGCAACCGGAATGACGGTATTTCGCGGAATCACTTTTTCAGTCAGGCCACCCATGGTTTCCAGACCCAGTGATAGCGGAATCACATCCAGCAGCAGGGTTTCGTGTTCTGCTTTGTTACCGACCAGCACGTTAGCCTGAATCGCAGCGCCCAGCGCGACGACTTTGTCAGGGTCGATTGAGGTCAACGGTTCGGTGGCAAAAAACTCTCCTACTAAACGCCGAACCAGCGGCACCCGGGTTGAGCCGCCAACCATCACTACTTTAGTGATATCTTCTGCTGTTAAATTGGCATCACGTAGCACCTGACGGCAGCTGCGGATGGTTTTTTTTACCAGTGTACGGCTTAGCTGTTCAAATTCAGTGCGACTAAAACTGCCATTCAGATCCTGACCGTCAGCACTGAAGCGGTAGTCGGCAGTCTCGTTATCCGTTAATTGTTCTTTTAACTTGCGGGCAGCAGTTAAATACTGACGACGACCACTATGGCTTAGCTGCTGCTGGCCAGTTTGCTGCTGCAACCAGCTGACGATAACCTGATCGAAGTCATCACCACCCAGTGCTGAGTCACCACCGGTCGCCAGTACTTCAAATACACCGCGCTTTAAGCGCAAAATTGAAATATCAAAAGTCCCGCCGCCCAAATCGTAAACGGCAATCACGCCTTCCTGACCCGAATCAAGACCGTAGGCTAATGCGGCCGCAGTTGGTTCGTTCAGCAAACGCAACACATTAAGGCCAGCCAGCTTGGCCGCGTCTTTGGTTGCCTGGCGCTGGGCATCATCGAAATAGGCCGGTACCGTAATAACAACACCGTTAAGCTCACCACCCAGTACCTGACTTGCTGTATCGGCAAGGGTAGCCAGTATTTCTGCGGAAACCTCAACCGGGTTTTTGACGCCTTCACGGGTTGCCACGGCTGCCAGGCCGCCCTGATCCACCAACTGATAAGGCAACAGCTCTGCCAGCGGCTGAGTTTCTGCATAACCCTTACCCATCAGGCGTTTAATTGAAAAAATGGTATTGCTGGCATCGGCCGCTGCTGCTTGCACCGCATCGCGGCCCACGTCGGTTTTATCCGGGCCATACCGGACAACCGACGGTATCATATCGTTGCCGGCAGCATTGCGCAGCGTATCTGCCTGACCGCTGCGAACCGCAGCGACCAGAGAATTGGTTGTACCTAAATCGATACCTGCTGCCAGTTTATGTTGATGAGGCGCAGCACTCTGGCCGGGCTCTGCAATCTGTAATAACGCCATAGCTTTATTTAATCTTGTAATTGCTGTTCAATTAACTCCAGCTCATGCTGCAGTTTAAAGAAAAATTTGAGTTTACGCACCAGTTCTGCTGCCTGCTGGTTCTGTTCATTGGTATTGGCGTCCAGTGCCGCAGCCAGTTGTTTTAACAGTACTTTACGCTGTTGCTGCAATTGCTGCTCTACCGCCATAATGGCATCATCCGGATCATCACTGTGGCTGATTTCTTCCAGCTGCTCGCGCAGCTCCATCTGCTGCATTAAAAACGCTGGATCAGTAAAGCTGCGCTGTTCCTGGCTGATTTTAAGCCCCCGCAACGCGAGCAGATGCTCGGCCCGCAGCAACGGTTGTTTCAGACTGTGATAGGCATCGTTAATATTGGCGGTTTGCTGCACTGACATCAGCCGGTCACGGTTAGAGGCAGCCGCATAGTTATCGGGATGAAATTTGCGCTGCAGTGCCAGATAACGTGATCCCAATTCAGTTAAGTCCAGCTCAAAAGTTGCCGGTAAATCAAACAACTGAAAATAATTCATCTAATATCGGCCTTACAGCAGTCGAAAAAATTAAACGGTAAAGCTCTCGCCGCAGCCACATTCGCCGTTAACGTTAGGGTTTTTAAACTGAAAACCTTCGTTCAGGCCTTCTTTAACAAAATCCAGCTGAGTGCCATCGATATACACCAGGCTTTTGCCATCGACAATCAGCTTCAGACCATGCTCTTCGAATACCTGATCATCTTCATTCAGCTCATCGACAAACTCCAGCACATAGGCCAGGCCGGAACAGCCGGTAGTTTTAACACCCACCCTCAGGCCCAGGCCTTTTCCGCGATTTTGCAGAAAGTTACGCACTCTTTCAGCTGCCGCTGTGGTCATCGATATTGCCATACCGCGTTAACCCCCGTGCTTTTGCTTGTAATCTGCGATGGCGGCTTTAATTGCGTCTTCCGCCAGAATAGAGCAGTGAATCTTAACCGGCGGCAGTGCCAGCTCGTGGGCGATATCGGTGTTTTTGATTTGCTGGGCTTCATCCAGGCTCTTACCTTTCACCCATTCGGTCACCAGCGAGCTGGAGGCGATAGCACTGCCACAGCCATAGGTTTTGAATTTGGCATCTTCAATAATGCCCTGCTCATTGACCTTGATTTGCAGTTTCATCACGTCACCACAGGCAGGCGCACCCACCATACCGGTTGCAATGCTGGGGTCATCTTTGGCAAAAGATCCCACATTACGTGGGTTCTCATAATGATCGATTACTTTATTGCTGTAAGCCATGATCTGTTACCTCGTTAGGCCGGACGGCGCTTAATGCGCAACCCATGCCACTGTGTTTAAATCAATACCGTCTTTGAACATATCCCATAACGGCGACATTTCCCTTAGTTTGTCAATCGCCTGATGAACAATCTTAATCGTGTGATCAATTTGCTCTTCAGTGGTAAAGCGACCGATGCTGAACCGGATGGAACTGTGGGCCAGTTCATCATTCAGGCCCAGCGCCCGTAAGACATAAGATGGCTCCAGGCTCGCCGACGTACAGGCTGATCCCGATGATACGGCCACATCTTTCAGCGCCATAATCAGCGATTCGCCTTCAACAAAATTAAAACTGATATTGGTGATATGGGGCACACGTGGTGCATCGCCACCATTTAAATATACCTGTTCAATATCTTTAATGCCGTTCCATAAGCGGTCGCGTAATGCGGTAATCCGCTCGCGCTCAGCGGCCATTTCTTCTTTAGCCAGCCGGAATGCCTCGCCCATTGCCGCAATCTGATGTGGCGCCAGGGTACCTGACCGCATACCGCGCTCATGGCCACCGCCGTGGGTCTGAGCCTCTAAGCGAATGCGTGGTTTACGACGCACATACAGGGCACCGATGCCTTTCGGACCATAGGTTTTGTGACCGGAAAAAGACATCAGGTCCACTTTCAGATTCTGTAAGTCAATCTCTACTTTACCGGTGGCCTGGGCCGCATCAACATGAAATACAATCCCTTTACTGCGGCATAACTCACCAATGGCTGCGATGTCCTGAATAACACCAATCTCGTTATTAACAAACATGATACTTACCACACTGGTCTCAGGTCGCATCGCAGCTTCCAGCTTGGCAAGGTCAACCAGACCATTACTTTCCACATCCAGATAGGTTACCTCAAACCCCTCACGCTCAAGCTGGCGCATGGTATCGAGTACGGCTTTATGTTCAGTTTTGGCAGTAATTAAATGTTTACCCTTCTTCTTGTAGAACTGGGCAGCCCCTTTAATCGCCAGGTTATTTGATTCAGTTGCCCCGGAGGTGAACACAATTTCCCGAGGATCAGCGTTAACCAATTCGGCTATCTGACTGCGGGCAATTTCCACTGACTCTTCTGCCTGCCAGCCAAAACGATGTGAACGGGACGCCGGGTTACCAAACTCGCCGTCCATCGTCAGATATTGGATCATTTTTTCGGCCACACGCGGGTCAACCGGAGTGGTCGCCGCATAATCCAGATAAATAGGTAGCTTCATTGTTGGCTCCGTAATGCGTTTACAACTGGCAGCTGACTTTAATGTCAGTTGCAGGATTCTTAACATTGCGACTGTTCTGCCGCTGTGCAATATTCTGCACGTCTTGCTGGCTGACCAGTGCCGCCAGGCTGATGTTGGTTAAAAAGTCTTCTATCCGGTCACTTAAATCGTGCCACAGCGTATGGGTAAGACATTTAGCGCCGCTCTGGCAATCTGATTTGCCCTGACAGCGAGTGGCATCTACCGACTCATCAACCGCGGCAATTACCGCTGAAATAGAAATGGCTTCCGGTGCCAGACCAAGCTGGTAACCGCCGCCCGGGCCCCGCACGCTGCTGACTAAACCTTGTTTACGCAAACGGGCGAATAATTGTTCAAGATAAGATAGCGAAATACCCTGCCGCTCAGAAATATCGGCCAGCGGCACCGGCCCCTGCCCGGCGTGCAGCGCCACATCAAGCATGGCAGTAACGGCATAGCGACCTTTCGAGGTTAATCTCATAACAGGCTCCCTGACTTCATGCTGGCTATTGTACAATCCTGACTATTTTAGTCAAGTATATATCCCAGCAGCACAGTCAGGTATTAGCTATCCTCAGCACTTCAGATCCCAGGATCAAATGCCTCTACTTCTTTTCGCCGTTGTTCAGCAGCTTGCTGTTCGGCTCGTTTAAAGTCTTCCTCAGGTAAACTAAGCTCAGGCATTTCAGCACAAACATTACCGCCAAGACTATTCACACTGCTGCATAACTCGGCTACTTTATTATCCAGCAGATGAATATGATCCAGCAAGGTGCCAATCGCACTGGCGACCGGATCGGGGTTATCTGCTGACACGGCATAAGCATCGAAACCAAACTTCTTCGCCAGATGCTGACGCTGCTCACTGACTTGCGCCGCCACCTTAGCAACAACGCGGCCCGGAATACCCACTACAGTGGCAGCGGCGGGCACATCACGAACCACCACAGCATTAGAGCCGATGCGGGCATTTTCCCCCACATACAGCGGGCCCAGCACTTTGGCACCGGCACCAATCACCACTCCATTAGCCAGAGTAGGATGGCGTTTGCCAGGATTCCAGCTGGTACCGCCCAGCGTTACCCCATGATACAAGGTGCAGTCGTCACCAATCTCAGCCGTCTCGCCAATCACCACACCCATGCCGTGATCGATAAAAAAGCGGCGACCGATTTTCGCACCGGGATGAATTTCCACTCCGGTCAGCCAGCGGGCGATGGTACTTAGAAACCGTGCCAGCCATTTAAGATTAGCCCGCCACAGCTTATGGTTAAGCCGGTGCCACCAGATGGCATGCAAGCCCGGATAATTAGTCAGCACTTCAAAGCTACTGCGAGCCGCCGGGTCGCGGTCAAAAACGCTTTTTATGTCTTCTCTGATACCGGCAAACATCGCTTTACTCCTTGTGAGTATTGCCATCGACTTTTTCAAGCCGTTGCATTGAGCTTAAAATACCGCGCAAAATGTTATATTCAGCTTCTTCCGGGCGCGCCCGGTTAAACAAACGTTTTAATTTTGCCATGACCACACCGGGATGCTGCTTAATAATAAAACCGGTGTGTTGCAAAGCAACTTCAAGATGCTGATAAAAATTTTCCATCTGGATTGAAGTCGGATAGTTCACCGCCTCAGATTCTGCAACAACCGGTTCGCCAGTCAGATACGCCATCCGTACCTCATAACAGAGTATCTGCACGGCCATTGCCAGATTAAGCGAACTGTATTCAGGGTTAGCGGCAATACAGACATGGTAATTGCAAAGCTGCAGCTCATCGTTAGTCAGGCCACTCGACTCACGCCCGAAGACAATAGCCACTGGCTTGTCACTCTGAGCTATTGCCAGCGTTGCGCATTGCCGCGGATCGAGCATTGGCCAGCTGAGCGTGCGGGAGCGGGCACTGCTGCCGACCACCAGAGCGCAATCGGCTACTGCATCAGCCAGCGTGTCAAACGTTGTCGCCGCTGCCAGAATTTCACTGGCCCCCGCTGCCAGCGCATAAGCCTGACCATCCGGCGCGGTCTTTGGCGCCACCAGATACAGTCTGGAAAGGCCCATGGTCTTCATTGCTCTGGCTACCGAGCCAATATTACCGGTATGGGTGGTCCCCACCAAAACCACTCTGATGTTGTCCAAAGCCGACGGCATGTTGTTTGCCAAAGTGTTGCCTTCTTTGCGGTCCATAGGAATAGCCCGATAATGCTTACTGAAAAAAGGCAGGCATTCTAGCACAGGCCCCGCCAATTGTTGATTGAAATTTAGCAGTCTGGCCATCTAAATACGCTTACTGCCAGCTGTCGATAAACACTGCAATTCAGCGGTGGCTTTGCTAAACTAGCGCCACTTTTATTAAAGAGAGTCTGAAGATGAAAACACTTAGTAAAGTTATAACGTTATCAGCAATACTCTTGTCGTTGCCACTGCTGGCAGACAGCACCGCCGACGCCGTTAAGCAAGCGACTGACCATCATGTGCGCAGTGAGCAGAACAAAAGCCGGGATATCTACCGTAATCCGGTGCAAACACTGCAGTTTTTTGAAGTGACGCCAACCAGCACCGTGGTGGAAATATCACCAGGTGGTGGCTGGTATACAGAAATTCTGGCGCCGTTATTAGCAGCCCATGGTACCTATTACGCCGCCCACTTCCCGGCTGACAGCAGTTCAGATTACTTTAAAAGAAACCTGGCTGCGTTTAAAGAAAAGCTGGCATCAGACCCGATATATAACCGGGTGATCCTGACGGAATTTGCTCCGGGCAACAGTGATGCGATTGCGCCGGCCGGCAGCGCTGATGTTGTACTGACCTTTCGTAACCTGCATAACTGGTATGGTCAGGGTGGAGATGAGGCTATGGTAGCGATATTTAAAGATTTTTATAAAGCACTGAAACCCGGTGGTGTGCTTGGCGTGGTAGAGCATCGGCTGCCTGTCGCCCAGGCTGATGGTGACTGGACGAAAACCGGTTACTTTCCGGAAGAACTGACAATTCGCCTGGCAGAACAGGCGGGCTTTGAACTGGAAGCAAGCAGTGATATCAATGCTAACCCTAAAGATACTGCTGTTCATCCACGGGGTGTCTGGACTTTGCCACCGGTATTAGCGCTGGGCGAGCAAGACAAAGCCAGCTATCTGGCGATTGGTGAAAGCGATCGTATGACCTTAAAATTTCGTAAACCTGTAGCACAATAAAACGGAAAACCCGATGAAAGTACTGGTAATCGGCGGCGGTGGCCGCGAACATGCGCTGGCCTGGAAGGCAGCGCAATCTCCTTTAGTCAGTCAGGTTTATGTGGCGCCGGGCAATGCCGGTACCGCGCTTGAAGCTAACCTGCAAAATGTGGCCATTGCCGCAGATGATGTACCAGCACTGCTGGCTTTTGCCACCGATAACGACGTAGCGCTGACCATAGTAGGTCCGGAAGCGCCGCTGGCTCTGGGCGTGGTTGATAAATTTCGCCAACAGGGGCTGGCTATCTTTGGCCCGACCCAGGCAGCTGCGCAGTTAGAGAGCTCAAAAGCCTTTGCCAAAGACTTTTTGGCGCGTCATCACATTCCAACTGCTGCTTACCAGAACTTTACCGATATAGACGCCGCCAAAGCCTTTGTTAAACAGCTGGGCACCCCTATTGTTATAAAGGCCGACGGCCTGGCAGCAGGTAAAGGCGTTATTATCGCCAACACCGAAGCTGAAGCCTTTGCTGCGATTGACGATATGCTGGCAGGTAATAAGTTTGGTGATGCCGGTAGCCGGGTCGTTATTGAAGAATTTCTGCACGGTGAGGAAGCGTCTTTTATCGTGATGGTCGATGGCGAACATGCATTGGCTTTTGCGTCATCTCAGGATCATAAAGCCCGTGATGATGGCGATAAGGGGCCCAATACCGGCGGTATGGGGGCTTATTCGCCAGCACCGGTTGTGACACCTGCAGTGCATGACTGGGTAATGGAACAGGTCATTTATCCTACTGTGCGCGGTATGGCAGCAGAGGGTAACGTCTTCACCGGTTTCTTGTATGCCGGCCTGATGATTGCACCCGATGGCTCGGCTAAAGTACTGGAGTTTAACTGTCGCTTTGGTGATCCGGAAACCCAGCCGATTATGCTCAGATTGAAATCCGATCTGGTGGCACTTTGCCAGGCTGCGGTTGACGGTAAGTTAGATCAGGTAAGCATAGACTTTACTGAGCAGGCTGCGGTAGGCGTGGTACTTGCTGCCGGTGGCTACCCTGAGGGATACGCCAAGGGCCTTCCGATTTCAGGCCTGGATGATATAGACAGCACTGATGGCAAAGTGTTTCATGCCGGTACCGAGCTAAAAGACGATAACGTATTAACAAATGGCGGACGGGTACTTTGTGCCACGGCACTAGGCACTAATGTCAGTGCCGCACGCCAGGCAGCATATAAACTCGCGTCCCAGATTAACTGGGACGATATGTTTTACCGACGTGATATTGGCCATCGCGCGGTTGCCCGTGAACAAGGTCAAACAGGCTGAATTATGCGTGCATTATTACTTATCCCCGTTATACCGGCTCTGCTGAGCCTTGCTGCATGCAGTAAACCGGAGCAGCAACTTAGCTGCGACAGTCCTTATCAGGCCGTGGTCGCTATCTCGGCCATCCAAGGCCAGGCAGACCAAAGTCCGTTACTGGGCAAGCAGGTCATTACCCAGGGGGTTGTAATAAGCGACGTATACCCTGACTCACCGCTGCCCGGGTTGATGCTGCAGAGTTTAGCAGAAGATGATAAGCCGCTGACCTCAGAAGGGTTATTTGTGCAGCTTACTGAAACCAGCAGCTATCAGCAGGGCGATGTGCTGCTGTTGCAAGGCACAGTCGCTGAAATTAACGATCTGACCTCGCTGGTTGATATCAGCCAGCTAACCCGTTGCGGAACAGATACTCAAGTTAAGCCCACGGCGGTAACATTGCCACTGAGTCCTGAGCAAAGTTTCGAAGCACTGGAAGGAATGTGGTTGAGCTTTAATCAGGATCTGATTGTGAACGACAGCTACCAGCTGGGCCGGTACGGGGAGCTCATCCTGGCTGATCAACGCTTGTTTGTTCCCACTCAAGTCAGACAACCTGGGGCGGATGCCCGGCAATATGAACAACAGCAGTTACAGCAGATGCTGGTGCTGGACGACGGACGCTGGCAGGAGAATCCGGATCCGGTGCCTTTCCCGCCATCAGGTTTGACCGCAGATAACAGCTTGCGATTAGGGGATACCGTTCGCGGCCTGAGCGGCGTGCTGTTTCAGGATGAACGCGGTTACCGGATTTTACCCAGCCAGTCCCCTGAATTTATTCAAACTAATCCCCGACCTGCCGCGCCTGTTGCCAAACAACCGGATGAGCTGCGCATCGCCGTATTTAATGTGCTGAACTTTTTTACCGGCCATGGCCAGGCGGAGCCGTTCCCAACCCGCCGCGGTGCCCGCAGTGCAGCCGAATTAGCCCGTCAGCAAGCGAAACTGGTTAGTGCCCTGGCGGCAATGGATGCAGATATTATTGGTTTACTTGAGCTTGAAAATAACGGCTACGGCAGTGGCAGTGCCATTGCTACGCTGGTAACGGCGTTAAATGAGGTGGTGAGTTCTCCCTACGCTATGGTGGAAACCTCCGAGACGCCGGGCAGTGATGCCATTAAAGTCGGTTTAATTTACCGCCCCGCCACTGTCAGCCAGGCTGGCATTGCTGCTACGCAAACCGCAGAACCTTTTACAAGACTCAATCGGGCCCCGGTCGCCCAGACATTTCAGCACCTGACCAGTGGCAACAATGTTACCGTGGCTGTTAACCACTTTAAGTCAAAAGGCAGCTGTCCACGTGATGATCACCCACAGTTCCAACTCCAGCGTGATCAGAACGATGGCCAGGCGTGCTGGAATGCCGCGAGGGTGGAGGCCAGTCAGGCGTTATCAGCGTGGTTAGCGACGACGCCCACCGGGGTGATGACGCCTTACCAGCTGATCGTCGGCGATTTAAATGCCTACCGGATGGAAGACCCGGTGCGGGCGCTGGAGCAGGCCGGCTGGCAGTATTTACACGACGAGCAGCACTCTGGCCTTTCTTATGCATTCAGAGGCCGCAGCGGAGCGCTGGACCATGCCCTGGCAACGAAGCAGCTGGCAGATAACCTGAGCTCGCTGCAACACTGGTCTATTAATGCCGATGAACCGGTGCTGCTTGATTACAGCAGCCGCTATAAATCGCCAGCCGCCCAGCAGCGGCTGTACGGGCCAACCCCTTACCGCTCGTCAGATCACGACCCGGTCATTGCCACCTTCAGTTTCTGAGCTGTAACTAAAGCCAGCGGTCAGCCATACTGTGCTGACCGCCAGCTGATGTTAACCAGACATCACTGCGTCAGATAAAAGTTGCAGCCGGTAGCAGTGTTGCTTTATGGTATCTGCAACTCTGTTAATGGCGCCGCTTATGTCTCATAAAAATCCAATTATTGCGATCACCGGTTCGTCAGGCGCCGGTACCACCACCACTACCATCGCATTCCAGCATATATTCCGCACCCTGGGTATTGACGCCGCCTTCGTCGAAGGAGATTGTTTTCACCGCTTCAGCCGGCCAGAAATGGATTTAGCGGTACGCAAGGCTAAAGAAGCCGGCCGCTATATCAGCTATTTTGGTGCCGAAGCCAACGATTTCGGGGCGTTGGAGAGCTTTTTTTCCAGCTACGCAGAAACCGGTACCGGCCGGATCCGGCATTATCTGCATACGTTTGATGAAGCCGTACCTTACAACCAGCTACCGGGTACTTTTACGCCGTGGCAGGATTTACGGGCTAATACTGATTTGTTGTTTTATGAAGGCTTGCATGGCGGGGCGGTTACCGAGCAGCATAATGTGGCGCAACATGTCGATTTGCTGATTGGCATGGTACCTATTGTTAACCTGGAGTGGATCCAGAAAATTATCCGGGATACTTCCGAGCGGGGCCACAGTCGGGAAGCAGTTCAGGCCAGCATTGTGCGTAGCATGGATGATTACATCAATCATATTACGCCGCAGTTTTCCCGCACCCATATCAATTTCCAGCGGGTGCCTACAGTAGATACCTCTAACCCCTTCAGTGCTAAAGACATTCCGTCACTGGATGAAAGCTTTGTGGTCATCCGCTTTCGGGGCATAAAGCATGTTGATTTTCCGTATTACCTGCGGATGATTCATGGCTCTTTTATGTCCCGGGTTAATACCCTGGTGGTGCCGGGAGGCAAAATGGGCCTGGCGATGGAGCTGATTTTAACGCCGTTGATTGAAGCGATAATGCAAAAGCGGCGCCATGCTCGTGGTCAGGCAGACTGGCTGGGTAAGTAACCCCCCTCGGCACTGGCCAACGGCCGGTGCCGCTGAGGTTGTTAGTAAGTTTGGGCTTATTTCATCTCGGGTAAGTTACGGCCGTAGAAAATTTCCCGGATTTCTTTAAACACCTTTTTACTGATCACTTTCTGCTCGTCAGCAGTCATGCTGTCAGTACCCATCCCGAACAGGTAGTTATTCAGATCGGCTTCTTTTAACATCATTTTGGTATGAAACAGATTTTCCTGATAAACATTGACATCTATCATCTGAAAAGCCTGCTTGGTGTCACTGTCCATAAAATTCTGAATCGATGTGATCGGATGGTCGATATAATGCTTGGTGCCGCTGATATCACGGGTAAAACCACGTACCCGGTAGTCAATAGTTACCACATCTGACTCAAAGCTATGGATCAGAAAGTTCAGCGCCTTCAGTGGTGAAATAATGCCACAGGTAGACACCTCGATGTCTGCTCTGAAAGTACAGATCCCATCGTGCGGATGCACTTCGGGGTAGGTATGCACACAGATGTGGCTTTTGTCGAGGTGGGCCACCACTGTCTCCGGCAACGGACCCGGATTTTCAGAATTGTCCGGATCAACCAGTACCGGCTCTTCACTGACCAGAATCGTCACGCTGGCTCCCTGAGGGTCATAATCCTGCCGGGCAATATTCAGGACATTGGCACCAATAATATCGACAACTTCTGTCAGAATATCAGTTAACCTATCAGCATTATATTGCTCGTCAATGTACTCAATATATTCCTGCCGGTGCTGCTCAGTTTTAGCGTAACAAATATCATATAAACTAAAGCTTAAGCTTTTTGTCAGGTTGTTAAACCCATGCAGCTTCAGTTTTTCAAAAGGCTTTACCAATTTCTGCAATCTCCACTACAGCGTTCGCTGTATTGTTCAGCTGGGCAATTACGCAGACGCAGTGGTCTGGTTTGCATTGTTAATACTATAGGAATGGCTTACAGCAACACTGCCGGCCAGCATAATGGACACCGAGCAATATTTATCTGCTGATAAATTGACCGCCCGCGCCACTTGTTTATCGTTAAGATCATGCCCGGATACCACAAAGTGCAGGTGAATTTTTGTAAATACCCTGGGAATGCTATCTGCCCGCTCTGCAGTCAGTTCCACTTCACAACCCAGCACCTGCTGGCGGGCTTTTTGTAAAATACTGACAACATCGACTGAGGAGCAGGCACCGGCTGACATCAGCACCATTTCCATCGGACTTGGCGCTGAACTGTCGTTACTGTCAGCGTCAAACACCACCGAATGACCAGTGGCAGAGCGACCGATAAATCTCAGGTTATCTACCCAACTGACTTTGGCTTGCATATGTAATTCCGACATGAAAATTCAGGGTGGATATTCTACGGAAATATGGGGCGGGTAGCCAGCATTAATCCGGCTGAAACAAGGCTAATCGATCAATCTGGCGATAGCAGTATCAAACAGGTTTTTGATTAACAATGCAATTTCATTGATAAGTTCTGCCTGTTCAACAGTGGCTTTTTTTTCCAGTACGCTGCTTAGCACTTCCTGAAAATCGTACATAATGCCATCAACTTCCCGGATGATCATGCTGCGATGATTAACTTCCAGCTCTGTGTGCTGAGTGCAAAGAATGATAATCTGCTCAGCGATGCGTTCTTCCAGTATCACGCCGACAGTCTTACCCGAAGCCAGGGTTGTCCCCTCTTCGGTAAATAATGAGAGATGTTCAGTTAAAAACTGAATCAGATGCTCGTAGCCGGGTTGATCAGTCACCATTTGGAAGGTACCTGCATTATCGGGTGTTAAAAACCAATACAATACCTCAATTTAAACAAAATGTCGGTAAGAAAACAAATCGGGGCCGCAGCCCCGATTTAACAGACTAAAATGTCAGGCCTGGCGATAACTGCTCAGGCATTGTTACCTGATCCAGTTCTACCGACGCCACAGGGTAGGCACAGTAATCAGCGGCATAATAAGCGCTGGCGCGGTGGTTACCACTGCCACCGATGCCGCCAAACGGCGCCGCTGAGCTGGCACCGGTTATTGGCCGGTTCCAGTTAACAATACCGGCACGGATCCGCCGGTAAAAATGCTGATACAATTCCTGACTGTCGCTAAGTAAGCCAGCTGATAAACCAAAACTGGTGTTATTAGCGGCATCGATAGCTGCATCGAAATCATTGAAACGGAATACTTTTAATAATGGCCCGAAGTGCTCTTCATCAGGAAAGTTTTTAACATTACTGCATTCAATAATACCTGGTGATACCAGGGCTGTATCGTTTTTCAGGTGTTGCAGTTCAACTAATACGTCACCGCCAAGCTCAATCAGCTGCTGCTGGGCAGCACGCATACCTTTGGCGGCAGCGACAGAAATCATGGCACCAATGAAAGGTTGCGGGTCGGCATCATAAAGGCCGGTTTTAATGTTGCGGGTCACTTCAATTAAGCGGCTGAGAATAGCATCGCCCTGCGCATTTGCCGGTAAAAACAGCTTGCGGGCACAGGTACAGCGCTGACCTGCTGAAATAAAAGCCGATTGAACAATATCATGCACCACGGCATCAATATTACTGACATCCTGCACAATAAGTGGGTTATTACCGCCCATTTCCAGCGCCAGGATTTTTTCTGGCCGGCCGGCAAATTGCTGATGTAAATAGTGACCGGTACGGGAGCTGCCGGTGAAAAACAAGCCATCAATGCCATCATGGCTGGCAATCGCTTTGCCGGTATCCACTTCACCCTGCAATAAGTTCAGTACCCCTGCCGGCAGACCAGCCTTTTCCCATAACTTTACGGTATGTTCGGCAACCATCGGCGTTAATTCAGAAGGCTTAAATACCACAGTGTTTCCGGCTAATAACGCAGGCACTATGTGGCCGTTAGGTAAATGTCCCGGGAAATTATAAGGGCCAAATACTGCCACTACGCCATGGGGTTTATGCCTGACAAACGCGCGGCCCTGTGGCATTGGGTTTTCTTTGGTGCCGGTGCGTTCTTCATAAGCCCGCACCGAAATATCGACCTTACCAATCATGGCGGCCACTTCAGTGCGACTTTCCCACAGGGCTTTACCGGTATCCCGGGCAATACAAAGTGCCAGGGCTTCTTTATTTGCCGCTAATTGCTCAGCAAACCGTTTTACCACCTCAACCCTGCTGTCGAAACTCAGATCGCCCCAGCTGTACTGGGCTGCACGCGCAGCACTGATCGCTGCATCTACCTGCTCGGGACTGGCAGCTTCACCCTGCCAAACCTGCTGGTTTTTAGCCGGGTCAAGTGATGTAAACGATTTACCCTCTCCCGCCAGCCAATGGCCATTAATAAATTGCACTGCGTGGCTCATGTATTACCCCTGCTTAAATTCTGGTTAATCTGACCTGATCGCCGGCTTTTACTCCCAAAGCATCGGCGCAGGCCTGTGGCAGAACCACCTGGTCGCTTTGTTCTGTAACAGTTAGCGGTAGCCAGGTAGCACGAAAATTTTCGATAATTGTATTGCAGATTAAATAAGGCTGACTATCTGGCCCCGGGCTGCCAATCTGCACCTGCAGCTTGCGACTATACCGAATTGAGCGGATATGCTCTACCCTGGCCTCTACGGTAGGCCCGGCATCGAAAATATCAACATAGCCCCGGTTAGAAAACCCCTCTGTCTGCAACAGCGCCAGCGCCGGCCGGGTTTTATCGTGCACTTTACCGATGACCTGTTGCGCTTCTTTACTTAACAGACTGACATAGATTGGATACTTGGGCATCAGCTCAGCAATAAAAACTTTCTGGCCTATACCTGTCAGGTAGTCAGCGGTTGGAAAATCGACAGAGAAGAAATGTTCCTGCAACCAGCGCCAGAACGGTGAATGGCCATTCTGGTCCGACACCCCCCGCATCTCGGCAATTACCCGATCAGCGAAGCGCTCAGCAAATTCCGCCATAAACAGAAAACGGGCCTTGGACAGCAGGCGGCCATTGTTTTTCTCGCGCCGGTTTTCCCGCAGAAATAACGTACACAGCTCACTGACGCCGGTGTAATCATTGCACAGAGTCAGAATATCTACTGTTTTATATACGCCAAGCGAACGTGAGCTATGCACAACTTTACCCAGATGATAATGATAAAAAGCATCATCCAGTCCCACGGCAGCTTCCAGCGCACTGGTACCGCAGACTTCGCCATTGCTGGTGTCTTCCAGGACAAATAAATACCCTTCATCTCCGGGACAGTTGACCGTTTTCTGTAACGACTGCTCAGAACGATTGATTTTGCGCATCAGCAGCTCATCATTTACCGGCAGTGAGGTAAACCCATGCCCCGATTCGACTGCCATCTGATAGAGCGCCGGGTAATCATCCGCTCGGATTGGGCGAATCACCATCATCGTCGCTTACTCCATTTTTGCTTTATAACCTGCAGGACCCGCTAAGCTGCCCCGCGCTGCTTCATTGTGCGATCTTTATGCCGCTTCATTTTTTCTGGTGTGACAGGTTTAAACCTTCACGCCTCAACTACGTGTTTTACCGCGGCAGCAAAGCGCTGCATACCTTCACGGATATCCTGCTCGGTAATAACCAAAGAAGGAGCAAAACGAATGACGTCGGGCCCGGCAACCAGCGCCATTAAGCCGTGATCTGCCGCGGCCAGAAAGAAATCGCGGGCACGGCCACGGTATTTTTCATTAAGTACTGCCCCCAAAAGCATACCTTTGCCCCGAACTTCAGAAAACACCTGATACTGGCTGTTAAGCTGCTGCAGACATTCGCGGAATAGCTGCTCATTACGCAGCACATTCTGCATAATTTCCGGTTGATTAATGGTATCAATAACGGCTTCAGCCACGGCACAAGCCAGGGGATTCCCTCCATAGGTACTGCCATGAGTGCCAACTTTTAAGTGACTGGCAATATCATTAGTAGTCAACATGGCACCGATGGGAAAGCCACCGCCTAATGATTTGGCTGTCGTTAAAATATCCGGGGTAACACCATAATTCATATAGGCATAGAATTTACCGGTGCGGCCCACTCCGGTTTGTACTTCATCAAATACCAGTAGGGCATTGTGCTGGTCACATAAATCCCGCAGCCCCTGTAGGAAAACAGGATCAGCCGGAATAATGCCACCCTCACCCTGAATGGGTTCAACGACAATCGCACAGGTGTTATCTGAAATAAGCGCTTTAACACTGTCCAGATTATTAAATTCTGCGTGGGCTACGGCGCCAGGTTTCGGACCAAAACCGTCAGAATAGGAAGGTTGCCCCCCGACAGTGACGGTAAAAAAAGTACGACCATGAAAACTTTTGCCAAAGGAAATAATCTGTTGTTTCTGTTCACCGAATTTATCCAGTGCCCAGCGCCGCGCCAGTTTAAAGGCCGCTTCATTGGCTTCTGCCCCTGAGTTTGCAAAATACACCTTGTCTGCAAAGGTCGCATCAACCAGCTTTTTAGCCAGGCGCAACGCCGGCTCATTTGTCAGCACGTTGCTCAAATGCCACAACCTGTCAGCTTGTTGTTTCAGAGCGGTAATCAGTGCCGGGTGGCAATGTCCCAGGCTGCTTACCGCTATACCCCCGGCAAAATCGATATACTCGCGTTCATTCTGATCCCAGACCCGCGACCCCTGACCACGGACCGGTATAACACTGGCCGGGGCATAATTTGGCACCATCACTTCATCAAATAAGGCTCGGTTTACTGCAAAGTTTGTCGTCATGTTCCTTCCTCTTTCTTGAGCGGGGTCGGTCTGCAGCTCAGAATTATGCTGCTACTGCCGGTTATTATCGCAGCATTATTGCAGGTTTCGGGGCTGTTGTCTCGTTGGCAAAAATGGCTAAAGCCAGAAAAATCAAGGGTTACAGATAGATTTGCAGCTGAACTGAATAACTAAGCATCTCCCGGGTTTACCGCTTAGAACAAACCGCTTGCCAAGGTAAAGGTGCTGCTGGCGATACAGCCAGCTCTCGCCACTGTTCAGTGGTTTGCATGAATATGGCTAAAAAAAATGTTATAAATCGATATTCAGCCGTTTCAGATTGGTCTTAGCCAATGCATTTAACTGTTCTTCTGTCAGATTGACGGCCGCAAACCACTTTTCTCCGTCCTGTACACTGGCTTTACCCGCCGCGTTTAAATGCTGCCACTGCACATAGACCTGCGCCTGTTGCACCAGTCGCCCCAGCGGACTGATACCGGTAAAGCCTATGCCCTCTGCCAGCTGGTCCAGCGTCTGACAAAGTGGTAAGTATTGTAATGACCAGCGGGAGCATATATCAGCACTTAAGATCTCAGCAAACTCCAGTAAGCTGTCACTTAAAAAACTGGCATCCGGCTCCAGGCCATCCAGCGCATCTGTCAGTTCACTGTTGCGCTCATCCCGGGCTTTGAGCAGCTCTTCCTGCTTAATTTGCTGATAGGTACGCAGATAATTACGGGTCACCACGATATGCCCCAGCGGATGAAACAAACCAATACAAAATGCCGCATATGGCAATTCTGCACTGTCTTCAGCTAAGCGGCGTGCCGCGATAGCACAGGCCAGTGTATAATCCCATAAGCGGGTTTTAAAACCGACAAAAGGATCGGTAGCATGGGGTAAGCACCGACGCATTCCGTATACCGGTATGATCAGTTGCAGGCTTTCCACACCAAGAAATCGTAGGGCAGTTTTGACATCCTTGATAAGTGAACCCGAGGCGGTACGATTACGGTATTGTGGCTGATTGACCAGCTTCAGTAAGTCTTCTTTTAGCCAGTCAACCTGACTGATTAACGGGTCCAGCTGGTTCGTGGTCACGGCTTTATAAGCCAGGGTGTCCAGCACCTGATGGTAATGCTCGCCTAAATCAAATATTGAGGCACTCACCAGCGAAATATTCCCCAGCCGCTGAAACAGCTGGTCGGCGACCTGATCATGCATATGCGCCTGAGCAAACTCGATAAACTGCTGGCGTGCCTGCTGACCAGCCAGTCTTTGCTGCATCGCTTGCGCATCAACTGCTAATAATTTGCGGGTGGTTGGCAAGCCTGTTTTCACCTGATACTGTAACCGGCTGGCTGCCGGATTGACACCGATAAAATCATCCCAGAAAAGTTGGTGTAAGGGGGTTTCCAGATCGCTCATTACTCGTTAACCGCATGTTGTTCAGACCCGACAGCGGGGACTTGCAGAAAATTATTCAGCATCGCTTTACCCGCCTCACTTAAAATAGCTTCCGGATGAAATTGTACGCCATGGATGGCCATATGCTGGTGCATCAGCCCCATTATTTCATCAGGCTGTTGTGCTTTGCCGGTCCAGGCTGTGATTGTCAGCCCGGCCGGCAGGCTGGCAGACTCAACCAGCAACGAATGATAACGGGTTACCGCCAGCGGGCTGGGCAGGCCGTAAAATAGTGACTGGTTCTGATGATAAATTTCAGAGTTTTTACCATGCATAACCTTAGCGGCCCGGCAGACCTTACCCCCAAATACCTGCGCTATCGCCTGGTGGCCAAGGCAAACACCTAATAAAGGTATTTTCCCGGCAAAATGCTCGATTGCGGCCAGACTTACCCCTGCCTGATCAGGCGTGCCGGGCCCGGGAGATATCACCAGGTAATCCGGCGCTAATGCCGCCATTTGCGCGACATTAATCTCATCGTTGCGTTTTACCACAACCTGCTGGCCTAGCTCAGCAAAGTACTGCACCAGATTCCAGGTAAAAGAGTCATAATTGTCGATCATCAACAGCATGGCTGACTCCACCACAATGGTGGTATTAGCTTATTGAGGAACAACGAAACCTACCGCATCATTAACTTTAGCCAGTGTTGCTGCAGCGCGGCTCCGGGCTTTTTCAGCACCGGAGCGCATGACATTGTGCAGTAACGGTAAGTCGGCCCGCAATTCACCGAAGGATTTTTGGACCGGTTCCAGCAAGGCAATCACTGCATCAGCCACATCACCTTTCAGATGGCCATACATTTTACCTTCATACTCGGCTTCCAGTGTCTGAACAGATTTTCCAGTCACACCGCTCAGAATACTCAGCAGGTTTGCTACCCCGGGTTTGGCGTCGATGTCAAATCTGACCCGTGGCGGGTCTTCAGAGTCCGTCATGGCTTTTTTGAATTTTTTGCTGATCATTTTTGGATCTTCCAGCAAACCGACGAAATTCCATGGATTCTCATCTGATTTTGACATTTTTTTCAGCGGATCCTGCAAACTCATCACCCTGGCAGCAACCGGCGGGATATAGGGCTCTGGCACAGTAAAGATATCACCATGGCTCGCATTAAAACGCATAGCAACATCGCGGGCTAACTCTAAATGCTGTTTCTGATCATGCCCTACCGGGATTTGATTGGCCTGATACAGCAAAATATCAGCAGCCATCAGTACCGGATAAGTAAATAATCCGGCATTGACGTTATTATTATGGCGCTCAGATTTATCTTTGAACTGAGTCATCCGGCTAAGTTCACCAAACTGGGTATAGCAGTTAAGTACCCAGGCTAACTGACTATGCTCAGGCACATGTGATTGCATGAATACCGCTGAGCGTTTTGGATCAATACCACAAGCCAGATATAAAGCCAGACTGTCCAGTGAGGCACTGCGGAGTGCTACCGGGTCCTGGCGCACCGTTATGGCATGCAAATCTACAATACAATACAGACAGTCATAGTCATCCTGCATCTGGTCCCATTGCCGCAGTGCGCCCAGATAGTTACCAATGGTGAGTTGACCTGACGGCTGGGCACCACTTAATACAATTGGTTTGCTACTCATGATGGGTTTACTGTCCTCGGTTAAAACTGATAAAAAGAGCGGCATTATAGCCGCATGCGGCCGGTGACCGCAGTAAATTATTTACTTACATTCGCCAACTGCTGACGCATGTGGTGTATTGTCTGCTGATAATCGTCACTGTTAAAAATCGCCGAACCGGCAACAAACATATCGGCACCCGCGGCGGCTATGTCAGCAATATTATCGGCGGTGACACCGCCATCAACTTCCAGTCTGATAGGCAAGCCGCTGCTATCAATAATCTTTCGCACCTGCGCCAGTTTATCCAGAGTCGCAGGAATAAATTTCTGGCCACCAAAGCCAGGGTTTACTGACATCAGCAGAATAACATCCAGTTTATCGAGAATGTAATCCAGATAACTTAAAGGCGTTGCCGGATTGAAAACCAAACCAGCCTGACAGCCATGGCTTTTAATCAGTTGTATCGTGCGGTCAATATGGCGCGATGCCTCAGGATGAAAAGAAATGATACTGGCACCGGCCTCGGCAAACTGGGGGATCAGACTGTCAACCGGCTCAACCATCAGGTGGACATCTATTGGCGCCGTGATGCCATAATTTCGTAACGCTTTGCATACCATAGGGCCGATTGTCAGATTAGGAACATAATGATTATCCATCACATCAAAATGGACAACATCGGCCCCGGCAGCTAATACCTTGTCAACGTCGCTGCCGAGCCTGGCAAAATCTGCTGATAAAATTGAAGGGGCAATTAAATATGGCAACATAACGGGACTCCACAAATCTGAAATACCGACTTTACTTAATTAGCTGCAAAAAAGCACGCTCGGTCCGCTGCACAAAAAACAGGCAGTTGCGCACCAGTTAAGCGCAACATAGTGTTAGACGCGGCGCTGGATATTCGCAAGCAATTGTATTTAATATATTATTTCAATTGGCACACTTATTGGAATGACTTTAGTCAGGGAATAAACATAAGGGCAATACCAATGAAAATGACAACAACACTTTCCAGCTTAATTACTGCCAGCCTGCTTCTGGGCCTGTCTGCCACCAGCCCCAATAGCCAGGCCGTTGAGCTCAATGGTGACATTACTTTTACTACGGATTATGCGTTTCGTGGTATTTCACAAACGGATGAAGCGCCTGCAATTCAGGGTGGCCTGACTTTAACTGATACCTCAGGTTTTTATGTTTCTGTATGGGGGTCAAGTGTTGATTTTGGCGGTCAGGGCACTCTTGAGTTTGATGTGATGCTGGGCTGGAGCGGTGCGATAAATGATGCCTGGACAGCAGACGTAGGCATTATGCGCTACGGCTACCCGAATACTGAATTTGCCGGCTCGAATTTCTATGAGCTGTATGGTTCGTTGTCATATCAGGATTTCACTTTCGGTCTGGCTTACAGTGACGACTATTATGCAAACGCGGGCACCTATTTTTATTTGTATGGTGGCTACAGTTACGCCCTGACTGATAACCTGGCGCTCGACTTACATGTTGGTCAGAATGAATACGATGACAGTTCAGCCAGTTATCTGGACTGGAGTATTGGCCTGAGCACTGAAGTCCTTGGCGCCGGCTTAAGCCTGGCTTACGTAGATACCGATATTAACGACTGTGACTTGTGTGATAGCCGGGTAATATTTAGTGTGTCAAAAAGCTTCTGACTCTGACGGAAAACCATAAACTACAGTTGCTCAGATAAGCTGAGCAACTGATCCTGCTAACAAGTGCAGCGTATATTAAATAAGCAACTTGTATCGTCAATGCAGATCTATTACACTCTGCCACTAGTGATTAAAGCGTTAACTGGATTTAACATGAAAATTACCTTTAACAGTAAAGCTTTGGCGATAGGAGCGGCCTTGGTTCTGGCTGTGAGTGCCATCGGCTACTTTAAAACCAGCCCGCTGTGCCAGGATGCTGGCAGTTCAACGGCTAATGAATTATGTCAGAATGTCCAGCAAAACTGGTTAAGCTGGATTAAAGGTGACAGCCGTTCCACTCAGTTTCATTTTGTTGATTTTCTGGAATTATTAAACCGGTTAACTCCATCAGGCAGTAAAGCAAGCTAATGGCCGAAACCAAGGCCGGAACCTGGCAGGTCATTAAAGCCGTGCTTGGGGCTTTCGCCGGGGTGCAATCTGAAAAACAACGTCAGCTCGATTTTCAAACGAAAAGTATTCTGCCTTACCTTATTGTCGGTATTATCTTTGCAATGTTGTTTGTTGCGGGCTTGCTGTTGACAGTGACTCTGGTCCTTGCTTAACCGCAGGATATACTGCAAATAATTCTGCCACCTTACCTCTGCCCGCGCCGTTTTGACTGATAGACCGTCCAACCTGAATACTGTGAAGCACAGCCTGCTGGTATATTTTACGGGTCCAGGTTGTATCATGATTACTTATCAGAACACTATTGCCTTTTAACTGAGCCTGTTCAGCCATATTGGCTAACTGGGCCTGATCATCCAGATTGAAGCCCTGCCGGGCATAGCTGGTAAAGCTGGCTGTTTTGCTAAGGGGCACATAGGGGGGATCACAATAGACAACAGCATCAGCTTGCAACTGCGCAAACACCTCTTGATAACTATGGCAGCTGAAGCGGGCTTTTTGCGCTTTTTCTGCAAAGAAATACAGCTCAGCCTCCGGAAAGTAGGGTTTTTTGTAACTGCCAAACGGCACATTAAATTTCCCAGAGAGATTATAACGGCAAAGTCCATTGTAGCCATGCCGGTTCAGATAGAGAAACAGCAATGCCCGCTGATAGGGATCTGTACTGCTGTTAAATTGCTGGCGGAACGCCAGATAACTGCTGCGCAGATTAGCGCTGGCACAAAACAGACTGCTGGCGTCAGCAACAAAAGCATCCGCCTGATGCTGCACTATCTGGTATAACTGAATTAAATCAGCATTAATGTCGTTCAACAGATAATGCGGATAATCCGTATTAAGAAATACTGAGCCTGCGCCGACAAAGGGTTCAACTAATTGAGGGCCGTCCGGCAGATGTTTAATCAGCTCTGGCACCAGACTATATTTTCCACCAGCCCACTTCAGAAAAGCCCGGTTTCGTTTCACATCCACCCGATTATTCCTGTTCCAGAGCGTCAGCACGCAGTCGCGCTAAGGCTTTAATTTCTTGTTGTACCTGTACGACAGGTTTGATAAAAGGACCGGTTTCGCGCAAGCGCTCTGGCAATAAAGCTCTGGCCTGTCTGGCGCTGCTGGTATCCGGATAATACTGCTTCGCCAGGATGACCCATTGTAACTGCCCTTGCCAGCTACGCTGATAAACCATGATGCCGGTATCAGGAAACGAGCGGACAAACCGAGCTACAGCGGCATCTGATGTCAGGACAGCCAACTGCAATACTTTGATTTCGGGCGGCAGGCTCAGCAACAACGGTTCCTGGTACAATGCCTCAGCTGCTACAGTCACTGGTTCAGTACTGTCAGGCGCTTTTGTGGTGGCTGCCGGTTCAGCATTTTCCTGTGGCGCAGACCGGATTTCCTGGGGCATAACCGCTGGCGGTTCAGTTGCTGTCGATTCAGCCTCCCGGGGTGGCTCAACAGCAGACACAGCGCTATTGTTCACAGGCTCAGGGCTTTTTTCAGCAGACTCCGCGCTGATTATTTCAGGCTCAGGGCTATTTTTCAGATTAGTGCTATCACTAAGCGCGGGGCCAGTTGCAGGCTCAACGCTGTTTTCTCCGGTGGCATTATCAGCTTGCGCTGTATTAAGAGCGGATGGCAGATCACTTGCGGTGTCAGAACTGCGTTGTCCCACCAACTCAGGGGTGTCGGTTATCTTTGGTTCAACCACATTGTTGCTGACTGGCAACAACCAGTAAATTGCAGCTGCCATCACCAGCAGTACAATGGCAGCCGGCAATAACCAGTATGCGGCGCCTGCAGATTTACGCTCCTCTGGCTGGATAACAGCACTGTGTAATAAATGCATATTGCCATGACTGGCAGCAAAACGTTCGGCAACTGCCAGAGGCTCAAGTTGCTTATCACGCAGCACCTGGCTGGCATCTTGCAGCGTTGGGATATTGATACTTAAATTTAATGCCATATCAACAGAAGGTTCGGACAGCAGGAAGAAGCCGAGACAATCAAGCTGCAATAGTTTCTGTCTTGCACTGGTGGCTAACTGATTAAAATTATCGACGATTAACAATAACGGCAGCGCCCCGGCTGCAGGCTCAGCCATTAATTGCGCCAGAGTCGGTTCAGGCCGCTGCCGCCCAAACCAATGTTGTAGCAACTGAGATTCAATTTCTGTCTCTGACACAGCGCCATTTAGCAGTGCAACATTTGCCTGCTCTGAGAACAGCTCAGCCAGCGCAAGTGCAAGGGTAGATTTACCACTACCTTCCCCTCCCACCAGACCTATATTCTGAAAGTCATTAAATGCCAGCTGAAATAACAACCTGTTCAGCAGTTCATGTTGGGAGGGCAATAAGTGACGCTGCTCAGCCAGCCTCTGCTGAAGTACTGTGATATCCATCAGCCAAAAACCTGGAATAGTTCGGCTTCAGTGACATCTGCAACCAGGCTGGCACGGCCAATCGCTGGCAGTAAGACAAAGCGCATCTGGCCGTCTTTGACCTTTTTATCTGTTTTCATAAACGGCAGAAAATCGGCTATCTGCATCTGCTCAGGCACACTGACCGGCAATCCAAATGACTGCAGGGCCGAGCGAACAGTAGCAACCTGTTGCTCATTCAACCAGCCCCGATGAGCTGACAATTCTGCAGCCATCACCATACCGACCGCAACAGCCTCACCATGTAACCACTTACCATAGCCCATAAACGCTTCAATAGCGTGGCCGAAGGTATGCCCAAGATTCAGTAAAGCCCGCTCTCCTTGCTCAGTTTCATCGCGACTGACGATAGCGGCTTTCATCTGACAGCAGTGGCGGATCATCCGGGCCAGACACGCTGGCTGTTGCTGACAAATCTGTTCACTGGATTGCAGCAGCCAGTCTAAAAAAGCTGCATCACCAAGCAAGGCATATTTAACCACTTCCGCCATACCGGCGGCAAATTCACGCCGTGGAAGGGTTTGCAGGGTAGCCGTACTGATCACAACCTGTTCAGGCTGTTTAAAGGCACCAATCATATTTTTGCCAAGTGGATGATTGACAGCTGTTTTGCCACCCACTGAAGAGTCAACCTGAGAAAGTAAGGTAGTGGGAATTTGCACAAATTGAACACCGCGCTGATAGCAGGCGGCAACAAAACCGGTAAGGTCACCAATAACACCGCCACCAAGCGCAACCAGCAACACGTCACGCGACATCCCTTTTTCAAGTAAAAAGGATAAGATGGTTTCAAAAGACGCCAGTGTTTTGAAGGCTTCACCGTCTTCAATCAAAATATGCGATGGCGGGTAATGGAAAAGTGACTTAGCCTGCTCTAAATACAACGATGCCACGGTAGGGTTGGAGACAATAACCACGTGCCGGCGGCCGGCAAGGGATGCAGGTAAGGCAGTAAAACCGTCATCAATAACTATCGGGTAGCTGCGATCGCCAAGTTGGACTTCAACTTTTTGCATTTGCAGCCCCCCGTATACGTTAGAAACCCAATTGATCAATTATCTGGTTTGCGACAGCCCGGGCACTTTGCTCATCGGTACGAACGGTAAAGTCAGCAATTTCCTCATAAAGAGGATTTCGCTCGGCGGCAAGGCGCTCCAGCACTTCACGTGGCGCCTCTTCTGTTTGCAGCAAAGGCCGGCGTTTATCGCGTTGGGTTCGGGCAACTTGTTTCTCAATGGGTGTTTCCAGATAAACAACAATTCCTCTGGCTGACAAACGGTTGCGGGTTTCCTTACTGATTACCGAACCACCACCTGTCGCTAAAACAATACCTTGTAATTCAGTTAAATCTGAAATGACTGTCTCTTCGCGAACTCTGAAACCCTCTTCACCTTCCAAATCAAAGACCCAGGCTATATCCGCACCCGTGCGGCGCTCGATTTCCTGATCTGAGTCATAAAAGTCAAGATGAAGCATGTCTGCTAAATGACGTCCAATGGTGCTTTTGCCTGCGCCCATTGGGCCAACAAGGAAGATATTACGTTTTTCTGCCATATGTCGTAGTGCTAAATCAGCTTACTCAATGAAAAGTTGAATTCAAGGACCAAAAGGCTCCCGCGAAAATTTGAAGCGCTGAATTATGTCAGGAATGGCCTTTCGTTGGCAAGTTAAATCTGACTTAATGCGGGAGCGTTTGACCGGCTCCCGCATCAGATAACGATTACTGGCCTTCGGTCAGAATCTTCGGAGTAACAAAAATAAGAAGTTCATTTTTCTCATTAACGTCACGTTTTGACCTGAACAAAGCACCAACATAAGGGATATCACCAAACATCGGGACCTTAGACACGGTAGATAAAATTTGCTGCTGATAAATCCCGCCCAGCACTATGGTTTCACCATTATCAACCAGCACCTGAGTTTGAATTTGCTGAGTATCAATGGCTGTCGCAGGTCCGGTTGGCGTTTGTACCGTCTCACCGCGGGTATTCTGGGTAATCACCAGATCCAGAATGATTTTATTATCCGGAGTAATTTGCGGCGTGACAGTCAGACTTAGCACAGCTTTCTTAAATTCAACAGTGGTTGCACCGCTGGACGCTGCCTGAACATAGGGTATTTCAACACCTTGCTCGATGCGGGCTTCTTTCTGATTAGACGTAGTTATCCGCGGACTGGCGATAATTTCACCTTTATTCTCCTGCTCTAATGCTGATAGTTCAAGATCCAGAAGCGTGCCATCGGCTAATCGGGCCACATGGAAAGCAATACTGCCAGCCGGATTCTGAATAGGCAGGTTTACATTCCAGCGATCGTCCAGCGCCGGGAACTGGCCGGTAGAAATCGTGTTAGCGCCGTTAGCATTACCTGATACACCACGGTTACCGCCGCTGGTGCTTTGCTGATCACTGAAACCCCAGCGGATACCCAGCTCGTCAGTCACGCTGTCACGTACCGTCACCATTCTTGATTCGATCAGCACCTGACGAACCGGTACATCGAGCCGCTCAATCAGCTTGCGGACGCTTTCGATATTCTTGGCCGTATCTTTAATTAAAATGGTGTTCGTCCGTTCATCAACTACCACACTACCGCGGCTGGATAGCAGGGTGGCGTCTTTGTTGGCCAGCAAACCTGCCAAATCGGCTGCTTTAGCATAGTTAATAGTCAGATAATCAGAATACAATGGCTCCAGCTGTTCGACCTGCTGTTTCGCTTCCAATTCACGGGCTTCCCGGGCTGACAGCTCTTCGGTCGGTGCAACCATCAGGATATTACCATCCATCCGTTTGTCCAGACCTTTCACCCGTAATACGATGTCAAGTGCCTGATCCCACGGTGTGCCATCCAGGCGCAGAGTGATATTACCCGTTACGGAGTCACTGGTAACCAGGTTAAAGCCGTTATAATCTGCAATAATCTGTAACACAGTTCTGATAGGAATATCCTGGAAATTTAATGAAATCGGCCGCCCTTTATATTCACGCCCCCCACCTAAAATACTGCGGTTCGTGGTATCGCGCTCAATATTTAACGTGAAAATATTATCTATCTGCTGATAAGTATAGGTAAAGGCATCACTGGTCGAAATCTCCAGTCTGGCAGACGCGCCGTCTTTAAAGGTTTCGATGCCGGTAACGATAGTACCAAAGTCCATAACATCTAACTGATACAGCAACTCATCAAGAATATCAGTATTATGAAACTCAACAATCAGTTTTCCTGCACGCTCAGTGACATCTACCGCTGCTGTATTTTCCCGAAGGAACACTAAAACGCGGGCTTCACCTTCTTCACCGCGCCGAAAATCAATCGCCTGTATCCGGTTGATGTATGTCGGAACAACATCTGCAGCCTGACCAACCTGCTGCGCAGTCGGATTATCAGAGATGTGCATATAAAATACGTTACCGCGTACTCTGGTACGGTAAATTTTCAGATAGTCCAGATAGATAGTTGACTTAAAACCTTCACCAAGAAACTCAGATTTTATTCTTTTTACCCCGGCTTTATCGATTAATACTTCTTCCAGCTTTTCCTCATAATCGGAATTATCAAAATAGAGTTCGATCCGCGCGGGCTCGTTAAAAACCTGAATGCTGGGATCGGTGTAGAGATCTTCATCGAAAATAAATTCGATCTCCGTTTCGCCGGTGAGCAAGGGGTTATACCTGACATCGTACAGCAATGGGACTGCTGCTGCTGGCAAAGCTAACAACAGTAACGCTGCCAGACATAGCCGGGTGCCGGTGATTCCTCGTGAAATTCTTTTGATTATTTTATCCATGATATACTCGCACACCTATCAATTACTCGTCATTGCTGTATTTTCGACCATTTGAATCATGGTAGTCCGCTCTTTCCAGCAACCTGCCCCGTCCGGGATCAACTCTAACAATTCAACATGGGTTGGCTCTACACTGATAACCCGACCATGAAATAAACCAACATAATTATTTAACGTTATCCGGTGCAGCGTTTTATCAGAAGCCTCAATTAATGCCCAGATATTACCGGTATCTCCCAGAGTGCCGCGCATTTTCAGGTTGTCCAGCGCATATTTTTCTAGGGGCTCTTTGCGCCGGCGCGGGTCCGGATGCAAACAATCCTGCACCTGCAAGAATCGATCCTGAACTGCTTCAGGCCGTGGCTCCGAAAAAGGGCTACGGGTATTTTGCGCTGCATAAGCAATATGCTCGAACTCTTTCACCTCTGGCAGGGGCTCAACCCGGGGTTGAGTACTGGCCTTAACCTGATCCATATGTGCCTGTACGTCGCTTAAGTCATCAAAGCAACCCGTCAATACAGTTGCAACAGAAACAGCTATGATGAGTTTTCTCATTGCGCCGTCTCCTTGTAACGATAAGTTTTAGCGGTAACATTGAAACGTAACCGGTCATTCTCAGCCGTTTGAATTGAGAAGTCATGTAAGCTTACTATCCGGGGAAGTTTCGCCACCTCACTGACAAAATTACCAAATTGATGGTAATCACCAATAACGTCTATTTTAATCGGCAGCTCAGTATAAAACTCTTTCTCTATTTCTGGCTCCCAGTTTATCCGCAGGAATGTCAAACCACTGGTTGTGCCAACATAGGTAATGTCATCCAGCAAACCAGGTGTCTCATGAGTAGTGGGTAACTGCTTCAGTAAAAATGAAAAAGTATTTTCCATTTCAACCATCTGCTGTTTGTATAAATCCAGATTAACTGCTGATGCATAGCGGGTTCGATAAACCTGCCTTAACTCGGTTTCTTTTTGCTTAGCACTGTTTAATTCGTCAATTTTACTGTCAATCAGCAAAAAATAACTCAGGGTGCCAACCAGAACCGCCAAAATAATGGCGAAAATGACTTTAGCGGCGACAGGCCACGACCCCATATTTTCGACATCAAGATCATTAATATCAATTTCAGACAAATTGAAGTTCATGCTCATCTTGCACCACCTTCCGCAGCGGGTTTAACAGGCTGACTTTCCTGAACTGCTTCATAGCCTTTAACGGTAAGATGCATTTTAAAATTACTCAGTAACCGGGATTCTTCTTTACCAGCTTCAATAAACTCAAGCAGCGGACTATCCAGTAATTCAGATTGTTCCGCATCCCGCAGCATGGTCGACAATCGGTTGTTAGATTCACTTCGGCCAATTAACAATAAATTTGAGCCCTTTTTCTCTAACTGAGTCAGATAAATGCCTGATGGCACCACCCTGGCAATTTCAGACATGATTTCTGTACCCAGATTACGACTACCCTGCAGTTGTTCAATCAGACTCATCCGTTGTTGTAAACTGCGCTTAGTCTCGTTCAGGTTGCGTATTTCAGCAATTTTCTGATCCAGAATCTTGATTTCATTTTCCAGATAGCGATTACGCTGATACTGACCGTCAATCATGCTGCTATAAACCATATTGATCAGAAAAAACACCAGAAAACTGAATACAGCTGTCATAGCCAGAATGGTCACATACTGCTTTTGTTTTTCTTTGCGCGCAGCTTCACGCCAGGGCAGTAAGTTTATATATGCCATGATGAAAAACTCCGTAAGGCAAGACCGCTGGCTACCATCAACTGCGGCGCGCTTTTATTTAACTGCTCGCGATCAACTGACGTCGCAACTTCGATCGTTTTAAAGGGATTAGCCACCACAGTATGGATGCCAAGTTCATCTATCAGCAGCTTGTCGATCCCTTCGATTAATGCGGTACCACCTGAGACAATCAGATAATCCACTGCGTCCCGGCCGCTGCTGGTTAAATACATCTGAATACCGCGGCGAATTTGCTGCAATAACATTGTCTGAAACGGTGCCAGTACTTCAAAAGTATAGTTCGGCGGCAAATCACCGCTGACCTTTGCCAGTTCAGCTTCCTCGTAGCTTTTGTTGTAATAAGACAAAATACTGCGGGTATACTGTTCTCCACCAAACGCCTGGTCACGGGTATACAGGGTTTTACCCTTTTCAACGATACTAAGCAGAGTCATCGTGGCGCCAATGTCCACCAATGCGACAACTTTGCCTGCAGCATCATCTGGCAGCTGACTAAGACACAATTCAGAGGCCCTGCTCAGGGCGTAACTTTCTACATCAACCAGCTTGGCAGTGAAGCCACCGTTATCAAGTGCCGCCACCCGGGCCTCGACACTCTCGGTGCGGGCAGCACTGAGTAAGACGTTAACTTTAGACGGGTCTGATTCGTTAACATCCAGTTTCTCGAAATCCAGGCTAACTTCGTTCAATGGATAAGGGATTAACGTATCAGCCTCGACTTGGATCTGACTTTCCAGTTCAGCATCTGTTAATGACACATCCATAAAGATCACTTTGCTGATCACGGTGGATCCGGATACTGCTGTCGCCGCGAATTTGACTGACTTGGGGATCTTCTTGCGGATCTTGCCGATCACATTAGCGACGGCTTCAATATCCTGGATCTCTCGATCAGCCATCGCGCCTTTGATCATCGGCTCGACAGCAAAGGCTTCCACCTTGTACTGGCTACCATGCTGACTTAACAGCATAGCCTTGACGGAGTGAGCGCCGATATCGATGCCGACCATCATAGGTGTTTGTTTACTGAACAGGCTTTTTATCATAGCTTCCTGTGGCCATTTTATAGTTATGATTCTTATTGTCGTATTCTTAGCTCAGACGCTATTTTTTAGCAAGAAAAAGCGTTTCATCGACAGCCAATAAATATATACTAGCAGCGTTGTAAAGTAATTGGGAGTAAAAATTGGGGTTATTCAGTGTCTTGGGTTAAAAAACTTTTAATAATCTGTCTGGCTGGTTTTTTCGCTGGGATCCTGACGATCGTTGCGATGTATTTTTATGTCCGCAATGATCTGCCTGACGTGGCAACCTTAAAGGAAGTAAAGCTGCAAACCCCGATGCAGGTATACACGGCTGATGGTCAGCTGATTTCGCAGTTTGGTGAGAAAAGACGGATACCATTAAAACTGGACGAAATGCCGCCTTTACTGATTCAGGCCTTCTTAGCTATTGAAGATACAAGGTTTTATGATCATCCAGGTGTAGATATTATTGGTATTATGCGTGCGGTTACCGTGGTTGCATCGTCAGGTGACTTCAGCCAGGGGGCCAGTACTATCACCCAGCAACTGGCACGTAATTTTTTTCTCAGCCGCGAAAAAAAGATCATCCGCAAAATAAAAGAAGTTTTTCTGGCGATTAAAATAGAGCAGCTGCTGGAAAAAGATGAAATTCTCGAACTTTATCTTAACAAAATTGAACTGGGCCACCGCTCTTTCGGCGTTGGTGCTGCTGCCCAGGTTTATTTTGGCAAAACTGTGAATGAACTTACTCTGGATGAAATCGCTATTATCGCTGGTTTACCAAAAGCACCTTCTATTCTGAATCCTGTCCGTTCACCGGCCAATGCCCGGAACCGCCGCGATATTGTGCTCACCAGAATGCGCGCCCTTGATGTTATCAGCGAGCAGGATTACCGCAATGCTCTGGCTGCGCCCATCACCAGTAAACTCCATGGTGCCCAGATTACAGCGTCAGCCCCTTACATAGCCGAGATGGTTCGCCAGCAAATGGTAGAGCGATTTGGTGAAGAAGCAGCTTATTCCGAAGGTTACAAAGTTTACACCACCATTCTGAGCCAGCATCAGCAAGCCGCCAAGCGTGCCTTACAACAAAATTTATACGACTATGATGAACGTCACGGCTATCGCGGGCCGGTAGCGCGGCTTTGGCAAGCCGAGCTTGATAACAGCGTTGCCAGTTCAGAGGCAGATGCACCACCTGTATTTAATGAGTCAGAACGGCCAGAAAGGACAGCAATCCTTGCTTACTTAACACAGCAGCAGGGTATTGAGGATTTGTTACCGGGTGTGGTGCTGACGGTGTTAAATAACAGTGCCGAAGTGTTGCTGGCCGGTGATCAGGTGATTACGTTGCAGTGGGACGGGATAAAATGGGCCAGGGCCTTTATTACTGATGAGCGTCAGGGAGTAGCCCCGAAAAGCGCTGCAGCGGTGCTGGCACCCGGCATGCATATTCTGGTGCGCCAACAGAATGATCAATGGCGGCTCAGCCAGATCCCTGCGGCCAGTAGTGCTCTGGTTGCCTTGGATCCACAAGACGGAGCTATTCAGGCATTGGTTGGAGGTTACAGTTTCAGTCAAAGCCAGTTTAACAGGGTAACCCAGGCAAAACGCCAGGTTGGTTCCAATATTAAACCCTTCATTTATTCAGCAGCACTGGAAAAGGGTTATACCCTCGCTTCTATTATGAATGATGCGCCTATCCATCAATGGGATGACAATGCTGGTATTGCCTGGCGGCCGCGTAATTCACCGCCGGTGTATGATGGACCCATCCGGATCCGCGAGGCACTGGCGAAGTCTAAGAACGTGGTATCTGTCAGATTATTACGGGGCGTGGGAATAGATGAGAGTATTCAGCATCTGCAACGTTTTGGCTTTACCGCCACCGATTTGCCCAGGAATGAAACCCTGTCACTAGGATCTGCTTCTTTAACACCACTGGAGCTGGTAACCGGCTACGCTGTATTTGCCAATGGCGGGTTTCTGGTGACTCCTTTTGTGGTAGACAAAGTGCTTAATGAACAGGATGAAGTGATATATCAGCATACACCGCAAATTGCCTGTTCAGGCTGTCTGGCGCAGGATAATGCCAGCAAAGCGCTTGCTGCTGAACCCCAGGTATCGCCGGATGTCAGTAGTGAGCAGCAGCTTTATGAACTGTTTAACGACGTGCAAGCGCAAGTGCCTGCAACCGCTGAACAGTCAGAACCGTTAATGGCTGAGCAGGTTATCAGCAGTCAGAATGCGTTTTTAATTGCCGATGCACTGACCAGCAGTGTCTGGGGTGGCGGTGACTGGCGTCAGGGTACAGGCTGGAACGGCACGGCCTGGCGGGTGCAGCGTTTAAAGCGACGCGACATTTCAGCGAAAACCGGCACAACCAATGATTCAAAAGATACCTGGTTCTCCGGCTTTACCGCGGCAACCGCTGTTACTACCTGGGTCGGCTTTGATGACGCTAACCGCAGCCTCGGTCGCGCTCAGTGGCATGCTAATATGGGCCAGGACCAAAGCGCCGGTACCGAGTCGGGAGCCCGCACCGCCCTGCCCGCATGGCTGGATTACATGGCGCAGGTGTTGCCTGATTACCAGGAGCAACAGCTGCAACCACCGACGGGGCTGTCATCCGTCAGAATAGACCTGGCCACCGGCTTACTTAGCCGAAGTACTGACCATACCAGTAGTTTTGAGTATTTTAAAATAGGTACTGAACCGACCCAGTACAGCCAGAGCAGTGTGCAGCAGATCCCATTTGATAATGATAAAAAAGCTGAACCAGATGAATCTGAATTATTTTAACGGCTGGTTATGTCCGTTGTAACAGGGAAGTCCAGTTAGCGCTAATATGAAACAGGCCGGTTGCATACCGGCCTGTTTTGATTTACTGATTCAGGGCGAATAGTGCTCGCTACGCCAGTATTTTATCAAACCACTGCTGAGCCTCAGCCAGTGCCTGTGCTACCTGCTGCGGTGCCGTGCCACCTAACGCACAACGCCTTGCCATCCCCGCTTCCAGCGTCAGTGCCGGATAGACATCAGCTGAGATTAGCTTACTGACCTGCTGTAACTCATTAAGACTAAGCGCCTCCAGCGGCACGTGTTGCTTTGAAGCAACCAGCACCAATTCCCCTGCGCATTCATGTGCATCGCGAAACGGCATACCTTTACTGACCAGGTAATCCGCTAAATCGGTTGCGTTGCTGTAGCCCAGCTCAGCAGCCTTGCGACACTGATCCGGATTAATACTCAGATGAGGAAGTACCGTTGCCAGCACCAGCAATGATTGCTGCCAGCTAAACATCAGGTCAAAGAAACCTTGTTTGTCTTCCTGCATGTCCTTGTTATAAGCCAGTGGTAATCCTTTGAGCACATGTAGAATTGCCACCAGATGACCCAGCACCCGGCCGGTTTTACCGCGAAGCAATTCAAACACATCAGGGTTTTTCTTTTGCGGCATCAAGGACGAACCAGAGCTTATCGCATCACCAAGCTTAAAAAAGCCAGCTTCACCTGAGCAGAAGAAAATCACATCCTCAGACAACCGTGATAAATGAGTCATGCATAGACTGGCCGCTGCAGAGAGTTCGACCAGGTAATCACGGTCAGATACGGCATCCAGACTGTTAACAGCAGCCCGGCTAAAACCAAGTTCTGATGCCAGAGCCTGCCGGTCAATATTTACTCCCGTGCCGGCAAGTGCACCACAACCTAATGGGCAGTTGTCCATTCTTGCTACCGCATCATCCAGCCGGCCTAAATCACGCTTAAACATTTCCACATAAGCCAGGGCCCAATGAGCGACCAACACAGGTTGCGCCCGTTGCAGGTGAGTAAAACCCGGCATCACTGCCTGCCCGGCTTTTTCAGCAAATTCAAGTAAGGCTGCAATGGCCCCCAGCAAAGATTTGCGTACCGTGCCTGCCTGCAATCGGGTCCATAACCTTAAATCGGTCGCTACCAGGTCATTGCGGCTGCGGCCGGTGTGCAGTTTTTTTGCTACATTACCCAGTTTTGCTGTCAGCTGGCTTTCCACCCAGCTGTGAATATCTTCTTCACGGGTTTGCAGCGGCAATTGCGGATCAGCTTCAGTTGCTTCAGCTAATTCCGCCAGCCCGGCGTCCAGTTGCTTCGCTTCAACGGCTGTAATAATTCCGGCCTGCTGCAGACCTTTAGCCCAGGCTCTTGACGCAGCGATATCCTGCTGCGCCAGTAAATAATCGAAACTGAGTGAGTCATTAAAATCACGAAACTCACTTAAGGTCGCCTCGGTAAAACGTCCTCCCCACATTGCCATAACGGTTAATCCTTTTGTTGATGCATGGCCCGGATCCGGCTGGCCAGACTATACAGTCTGATAAAGCCGGCAGCATCTTTCTGATCATAAACCTCATCACCTTCAAAAGTGGCGAAGGCTTCAGAATACAGCGTATTTACCGAGCGACGTTTTGCCACAGTAACATTCCCTTTGAACAGCTTAATGACCACCTCTCCGGTTAACTGCCCTGCCAGTGAGGTTGCCGCAGCCAATAATGCATCTTTGAGCGGGGTAAACCAGCGACCGTCATACACCAGCTGAGCAAATTCCAGCGCGATCTCTTCCCGATATTTTAATGAACTGCGATCATAAACCAGCGCTTCCAACCCTTTTAGCCCCGCCAGCAATATTGTGCCGCCCGGGGTTTCATAGCAGCCACGGGATTTCATACCCACCAGCCGGTTCTCAACAATATCAATCCGGCCAATGCCATGCTCTGATCCCAGCTCATTTAACAGTTCAATCGCGGCCACGCCGTCAAGCTTGCGGCCATCAACCTCGGTAAGCTGGCCCTTAGCAAATGTCAGGGCGACATAAGCGGGTGTATCCGGAGCCTGTTCAGGCGATTTCGTCCACATCCACACCTGCTCTGACGGTTCGCACCAGGGATCTTCCAGTTCGCCACCTTCGTGGGAAATGTGCCACAAATTCGCATCGCGGCTATAGATCTTAGTGGCTGAAGCAGTGGTAGGAACGTTCTTTTCTGCCAGATAATCCAGTAGTGATTGACGCGAATTAAACTGCCATTCACGCCACGGCGCAATCACTTTCAGTTGCGGGGCTAACGCGGCAAAACAGCTTTCAAACCGCACCTGGTCATTACCCTTACCGGTGCAGCCATGACATAACGCATCTGCACCGAGTTCCAGCGCCAGTTTAACCTGGGCCCTGGCGATCACCGGCCGTGCCATCGAGGTTCCCAGCAGGTACTGCCCTTCATAAACAGCGCCGGTTTTTAAGGTCGGGAATATAACCTCATTTACCAGCTCTTCTCTTAAATCAACAACATAGCAGCTGCTGGCGCCAGATTTAATCGCCTTTTGCTCAACGCCTGCCAGTTCGTCATCGCCCTGACCGACATTGGCAACAAAAGCGATAACTTCACAGTTATAGTTATCTTTTAACCATGGCACGATAGCCGATGTATCCAGCCCACCTGAATAAGCCAATACGACTTTTTTAACGCTCATTATTACCTCAACTAAATAAACTGACTAAAACGGCATTCTGAGCATGCATCCGGTTCTCAGCCTGCTGCAATACCAACGAATAATCACTGTCCAGTACTTCACTGGTTACTTCCTGCCCCCGGTGAGCCGGTAAGCAGTGCATAAAATGTTTTACTGCTAACCGCTGCATCGCCGCAGTATTAATCTGATAGTCAGCAAATAGCTGACCTACCTGCTTCGGATCGGCTTTTGCACCCATCGACAACCAGGTGTCGGTATAGATTGCATCGACACCTGCTGCAGAAGATAAATGCTGACTCAGTACCAGGTTGGCGCCACTTTTTGCTGCCAGCTGCTGCGCTTTTAGTAATACATGAGCATCAGGCCCAAAACCCGGCGGAGTGATGATGGTTAAATCCATGCCCATGATGGCAGCACCAAGCATTAACGAATGACAGACATTATTACCATCACCGACAAACGCCAGATGGACGTTACTGAGTTCACCAAACTGTTCATGCAGTGTCAGTAAGTCGGCCAGTGCCTGGCAAGGATGATATAAATCACTCAGCGCATTAATCACCGGTTTTCTGCTACTGTGAGCCAGTTCAATCAGTGTTTTCTGACTGAAAACCCGGGCGACAATCGCATCGGTCCAGCAGGCCAGATTACTGCCAAAATCCTGCACTGACTCCCGCACGCCCATGGCACCATTTTGCAGATCCAGATAGACACTATGCCCACCAAGCTTATTGATGCCGACATCAAAACTTACTCGGGTTCTAAGCGACGGCTTCTCGAACAGTAACGCAATACTTTTGCCGGCAAGCGCCGAGCGGTATTGTGCCGGATCCGCTTTAATCTCTGAGGCCAGAGTCAGAATATTGCTCAGTTGACTTTGGTCCAGATCGGTTAAGCACAGTAACTGGCTTAATTTACTCATAACGCACGCTGTAATCCGCTAAGCGGTTTCCTCATAGGCCTGGTATCTGTCACCATGGCGGGTTTAATATAAAATACAGGTGCCTACCGGCTCATCCTGCATCAGTTTTAATAAGTTTTCGGGCTGTTGCCAGCCTGCAACAATAATATTACGCTGCAGTGCCATACCGGTTTCCAGCGCGGCATCCAGCTTGACTTTCATGCCACCTTTAATGACCCCGCTGGCCACCAGTTCTGCAGCAGCGGCCGGCGTAAGCTCTGCAATCAGCTGCATCTGACTGTCCAGAATACCCGGCACATCGGTCAGTAGTACCAGCTCGCCCTGAACCAGCTGACATATTGCAGCAGCAGCTAAATCAGCATTGACGTTCAGTAACTGGCCTTCACTGCCAATACCCACTGAGCTGAACACCGGGGTAAAATCCTGTTCCAGCAGCAGAGTAATCAGGCTGGCATCGTTGGCTTTCGCCAACCCAACCGCACCGAGCTTGTTGTTGACACTAAACTGCAAACTGTTCCCGGCCGATAAATTCAGGCCCACCGGATTTAAGCCCTGCAGCATGGCGCGACTGACCAGCTCCGCATTTACCGCACCGTCCAAGGCACCGGTAATAACCGGCATCTGTTCAGGCGGTGATACCCGCTGGCCATCTATTTTTTCAGTGGTAAAACCAAACTTTGCCAGCCACTGATCAACCTGATCGCCCCCACCATGCACCAGCACTACAGGGCGCTGTTGTTTAAGCTGGCGGCAAACCGACAGCAACGCATCCAGCGCGGCACGCTCCTGCAGTAAACGGCCACCCATTTTTATTACCAGGGGTAAAGTCTTCATGCTACTACTCCACTGAATAATCCGGCTGTTTCAGGTTTATTAAAACGGACATTGGCGGCCTGCACCGCTTGCGCTGCGGCACCTTTGAGCAGATTATCAATAGCAGAAACGACTACCAGCTGCTCACCATCCTGTTGCCAGTAGATATCGCAGTACGGCGTCCCTGCCACATCGGCGACATTGGGAGACTGACTGAGCAACCTGACCAACGGCTTATGCTGATACGCCGCGGTGAACGCCTGTTTAACCTGTTCCGGACTGACACCGGCTTTTAACGTGACGACGCTGGTCGCCAGAATACCGCGTTTAAAATTACCTAAATGTGGGGTAAATACGACTTTACGTTGCAGATTCTGTTCAATTTCAGGCCGGTGGCGATGACCAAAAAAGCCATAGGCATTTAAGCCCACTTCACAAAAGGATGTGTTCAGTGCTGCCTTGCGACCGGCACCGGATACACCACTGGTCGCATTTATCACCGGAATACATTGTTCTGCCAGTAAATCGTTGGATACCAGGGGTAACAGTGCCAGTGAACAGGCTGTTGGGTAACAACCTGGTACTGAGATTAAATCACCGGGTGACTTATCTAACCACTCCATCAGACAATAAACCGCCTGGGTCAGCAAGTCGGGGTGCTGATGCTGATAGCCATAATATTTAGGGTAAAGATCAGGCTGTTTTAAACGAAAAGCCCCTGATAAATCAACGACGACGATGCCAGCAGCCAGCAATAAGGGGGTAATCGCTTCACTGGCCTCATGCGGCAGCGCCAGGAAAGCGACATCAATTTGCAGTGAACTTATCCGTTCGTCCTGCCAGGGCTCAACCATAATATCAATAGCATTCGTAAAACGCGGGTACAATTTATTTAATGGCTCAGCCGTGCGTCCACCTGAAGCAAATGCATAATCCAGAGAAAAATAAGGGTTAGCCGTCAGCAAAGCACATAATTCAGCGCCACTATAGCCAGCAGCGCCTAACACGGCACTACGGATTTTTTTATCAGAAGAAGATACTAAAGACATGTTTACCTTACTCAATTGCAAAACCAGCTAAAAGTTATAGCATAAAACGCCAGCTAGTGTAGAGTGGGAAACATGCAGAATCAACAATAATTATGCTGTTTTTTTGAATTTTTATCTAAATATGATTAGGGGTTGAGCTCAGTTGCCGCATCCCTTATGACGGTATTGCGTCCCTGTTCTTTTGCCCTGTACAGAGCCCGGTCGGCATCGATAAGCAGTTGTTTGCCGTCATCCTGCAGGTTAAGTGTTGCCAGACCGATACTGACGGTAATGGTCAAATCCGCTGCTGTATCGTTAAACTGAATTGTTGCAACATGTTGTCGCAGTCTGTCACAGACATCATAGGCTTCGGTCAGCGGAGTATCCGGTAACAGAATTGCAAATTCTTCGCCTCCCCACCGAGCCAGTGAGTCAATATCACGACAATGCTGCTGTAACGTCGCGGCCACCCTCTTTAATACTTCATCGCCAACCGTGTGTGACCAGGTATCATTAACCTGTTTAAAGTGATCAATATCCAGTAGCGCCAGACACAGCGGTTGCTGTTGGCGCCTTGCCCGCTTCAGTTCATATTGCATGGCTTCATCAAATGCCCGGCGGTTAGCCAGCCCAGTTAATGAGTCCATCCTGGCCAGCGCTGCAAGCTCCGCCGTTTTTTCAGCAACTTGTAATTTCAGTTTCAGCTCACTGCGTTTTAAACTGGCCAGACGCCAGCGCACCAGACTGATAATCAGCGCTGCCAGTAACAATAATACCAGCAACTGGAACAGCGGACGCTGCCAGATATGTGGTGCGATACTGAACGAAACAGTTGCTGGCGAAGGGCTCCAGCCGCCATCAGGATATGAGGCAGCAACTTTAAACCGGTAATGGCCCGGTGCTAAATTTGTATACTGGACACTGGTCTGGCCGCCCCGCGTTACCCAGTCTTTATCAAACCCCTCCAGCATGGTTCGGTACTGGATCCGCTGCGGCATAATAAACCCCAGGCCAGCATATTCAAATTCTATCCTGCTGGTGGCAGCTTCAAACGCAACATCGTGTTCAACAGGAAATTGGTTACCGTCTGCCACCAGTTTTTCCAGCACGATGGGCGGGATCACCGCGGAGAAAGCACTTAATCTGGCTGGCTGAACCTTGCTGACGCCAACTGATGTAGCCACCCAAACTGAGCCATCGCTATGCAGGCTGGCAGCAGGCGAAGAGCCGCCATTGGTCTGAGCGCTGGCCATGCCGTCACTTTCGCCGAATAATTCATAATTCACTTTATCGCGCCGGCCATATACCACGTCCAGGGCCTGCTGTCTGGCCAGACGCAGTACGCCTCGGTTGGTGGAAATCCAGAAATACTGCTGCTTATCCATCACCAGCTGAAACATTTTATCAAACGGCATACCCTGGCTACGACCTATCAGGGCCAGCTGTCCTGTGGTCAGATTGTGCGCCACCAGACCACGGTCGGTTGTCATCCACAAAATGTTTGCCGCAGGGTCTTCAGCAAAACCAAACGCATATTCAGCCTGGTCTAAGCCACTGAACTCGAGCTGCTGTAGCTGATTATCATGCCAAACTGATACGCCCGCACCACTGCCAATAAACACCTTGCCATCGGGGGTCTGATGTAACGCCATAATAAATGGGGAAGGCAACGCTGCCGCGGGGAAAGGCGTACTAAGCCGGCCATTTTCAATTAAATTGACACCCAGCGCTGTGCCAACCAGCAATGAGCCATCCGCCCGGGGTAAAATTGCCCTTACTTCGTTGGCGGCCAGTCCCTGGGCACTGGTGTACTGGCCGATAATTTTGCCATCTTCATAATGCAACAGGCCGTCAGTATAGGTGCCAATCCACAATTTTTTTTGCTGGCCCAAAGCCAGACTCAGCACTGATTGTCCACTGGCATGGCTGGATAAATCGATGCTCTGGATATTGCCATCGCATATTTGATTAAGACCTCTGCTACTACCGACATAGACACAGCCGCTCTGGTCAGGCATCACGGTCCGGACATAATTGTCAGCCAGGCCTTGTTCACTGGTATAGGTGATAAAAGGCGCTTCGCGCAACCGAAAGATGCCGCCATTGGTGCCAACCCACAAACTGCGCTCCTTATCCTGCCAAAGCGCCAGCACCCGGTTATTCGGTAACCCCTGTTCAATACTCAGCTGTTCCAGCTTATTGTCATACAGTCTTAGTAAACCGCGATCAACTGTGCCAATCCATAACACACCCGACGTTTCAGCTAATAAAGTAGCAACAGGAACATCCGCCAGTAGCACAGTTAATTGCTGCTCTTCATTTAGCTGAAACACGCCTTTTTCAGTGCCTATCAGCAGCTGCTGCCCTGAACCAGCCAGGGCAAACACCGGCGCTGTCAGTTGCGCAGCGAATGGCGTGCTGACTGTCAGTGTATTGTCAATTAACGCCAGGCCTGCCATCGTGCCTACCCAAATCTGACCGGATTTGTCTTCAAATAAACTGTGAGCGGCATTGGCTGGTAAACCATTATCAACAGTAAACTGACGTCGGCGGCCATCCGGCATCTGCATAACAATGCCTTCGCCTTCTGTTGCCAGCCAAAGCCGTTGCTGACTATCGACCATCGCTTTATTAATTAGAACACCAAGTGAAGGA
>NZ_JAWVZF010000002.1:0-59888 GCF_033722355.1 Arsukibacterium sp.
ACACTGCTGACTGTGTATCATAATAAGCAGATACTATTTTCTGGCAGGATGGTGCATGAACAGCTACGACAAAGCATTTCTGGTTAGCGGGCGAAATACCCTGATCCATAAAAATAAGAAACTTGATTTAATTGTTATTAACGATGATAACGATCCGCCGCTGATCATAACCCGGCATGGCGTCAAAATGTTTCAGGAGACCGTGCCTGCGAATAAGGTGGAGGCAAAAGAGCGTTATATGGAAATTGTCGATATTTCCAGTACCGAAGTGTTTGGCGAAACCAAAACTTTACTTTTTGTTCAGGCATTAAATAACAAAGAATATAAAATCGACTATAGCAAGAAAGGTACAGATTTGTTTATTCGGATCCACCAGGACAATTATATTTAGTTTTTTTAGCCTCGAATGCCCTGAAATAAAGTAAGGGCTTGCCTTTCTGTCTGATATTTGCTTCATTAAGCGTAATACTTTTGTCGTAGTTCAGGCAGACAACCTACATGCAATTTACTGAGCACAATAATACAATAAAAATAACGGTGCCTGTCTCGTTAGCTGCCATCAGTGCAGCCGAAATTCAGCAACATATTAATAATAACGGTTATGAACGTTGTCTGGTGCTACAGGATCAACTGACTAATCTGTTGGTTGAATATCAGCAAATTCAGCAAAAAATCAAAGAAAACCTGCTGGCAGAGAACAGTAAGGAGCTCAGCTACCGCATTGCTGAAAAGCGCAATGCGGAACTTACCTTTGATATCAGCGAGGATAAAATGATGGCAACGGCCATCATTACGGCTGCCTGGGGAGGGGCGCCGGTTTCTGCTAATGATCTTGTTAAAAGTGCCCAGGCAACCGGGATCGTGTTTGGTTTCAGCAAAGAGCAGATCATAAAACTGGTATCTTATGCCGCTAAAGCGGAGCCTGGCAGTAAAGTTAAACTGCTGATTGCCCGCGGCAGAGTCATGGTGCCGGGTGCCAACTCCCGCTTCGAACCCTTGCTGGCAGAAATGGCCAGTCGCAGAAACCGTCCCATTGTAACAACAGATGAAAAAGCTGACCTGCGTGATTTCGGCGTTATACCGGCGGTCAGAGCAGGGGAAGCTATTATGCGGCGTCATCCGCCCACAGCAGGTGTTGCCGGCATGCTGGTTACCGGAGAGATAATACCGGCCACTCAGGGCCTGCATCTGGAGTGGCAACTGGGTGAAGGGGTTGAACTGGCGCCGGCTGATGGCAATTTGCTGCTGGCCGCCAGAGACGGCTTACCCAGGGTGATTGAAGCAGGTGCCACCGTTGACGAAGTGTTTACTGTAAAAAATGTTGATTTAGCGACCGGCCATATTGTATTTCGTGGCTCGGTAGTGGTCACGGGTAATGTCGCCGAGGGAATGAAAGTGGTGGCCGGCGGTAATGTATTTGTTAAGGGCATGGTTGAAGGCACCTTAATTGAGGCCGGGGGTGATATCACGATAAATGGTTCAGTTATCGGCCATCAGCTGGCACAGGCTGATCAGCAGAGTGATTACAGCACTGAGCTAAAGGCCAATGGCGATATCCAGTGCAATCTGGCCCAGTACAGCAGGATAAGCTGCGGTGGCAATCTCTATGTCAGTAAGCAGCTGATGCATTGTGCGGTTGAGGCAGCCATTGTTTATGCCGGGCCCGAAGATAACCCGAATGGTAAGTTAGTGGGTGGTTACTTCTATCTGGATCGGGGCTTGTATTGCGGTAACCTCGGCGCACCGTCGAGCAGTGCCGTATTAGTGAAGTTAAACCGGCAACTGGACCCTATTGTTGAAAAACAAGAAGTGCTGCGAGCCAGTGTGATGGCTGAGCGGACAGAAATGGAAGAGCTACGTCAGCAACTGGAGAAGCTGAAAAAAATAGAAGGTAACGCCCAGATTGAAATGCGTCGTTATGAACTGGTGGCAAAATTCGACGAGCATAAAGAGCTGGCCGTATCCTTAATTAATGATATTAAAATTCTCGAAGCCCAACGCCAGGAAAAACTGGCAGAATTAATGATAGTAGTCCGTCAGCAACTGTTTTCGGCTGTGGAAATTCACTTTGGTAAAGAGCAGGTAAAAAGCCGGCGGGAATATGGTCCGTCCAAAGTGGTGATGGTGGACGGCCATCCGTCTATTGAGCCGCTTTAACCCGGATACGCGATAAGCTGTGCCCGCGCTGCGGCATAACACCGTGTCTTTGCCGGTGCTATCGGGTAGGCTGTAACGGTGTACTTAAAGCGAGTGTTGTTGTGAAGGCTCTATTGCTCATTTTATCCCTATGTTTATCATCGGCAGCTGTTGCAGATTGCAATATGGCCTTTCGGTATGGCTTGCTGATTGCACCTGACCATATTCGATTTATGCAAAACACCCGGACTTACGTGCAGATCAATCATGATCGTCAGTTGTTTGTCGCAGGTGAGTGGGTGCATTTAACAGCTGAAGATACCCTACTGCTCGAGCAGTATAGTCAGGGTTTACGCAGGTTTGTACCTGAAATTGTTACGCTGGCGGTGGATGGCGTGGAAGTAGGGCTGTCGAGTATTGAGTCGATGCTGTCAGGTTTGGGCAGTCAGTCACAGCAGGCCGAGTGGCAGGCTTTAATCAGGGAAACCACTTTTCAGTTTCTGTCACGTTTTGTTCGCACCGGCGAGTACTTTTATCTGGCCCCGCAAAGCTTAAATGAGCTGGATCACTTTTTAAACCGCGAGTTAAAACCACAGTTAAGCAATCTGGCGCGCCATACTGTAGGGGCGGTGTGGGGAGCTCTGCGAGATGCATTGCGCCAGTCTGACAGCAACTTTGAGCGTACTGACAGTCAGGGGCTGGAATCTGTAGAACAACTGGTGGAAAATATCAGCTTTGGTCTGGACGAAAAAGTGATTGAGCTGGAAGCAAAATCAGCGCTTTTCTGTCAGCGGATGCGCGAATTGGATGATATTGAAACCCGCCTGCAACAGCGGGTCCCGTTGTTAAGCCAGTATGACGTGGTAACGGAGAAGAACTAAGCATTTATCATCGTTATACCACGCCGTATTCATCCCGCAGCGCTGCCGGCATGGCATTGTCGACTTCATCACTTATCGCATCGAGGGTCTTTTCCGCTTCGTCCAGTGAGCTGACTTCTGCCACATGGAACAGCGCTTCACCTTCGTTTACCAGTGGCAGGTTATTGCGGCCAATCACCACACCATCAAAGCTGGCCTGAATCGCCACTTCAAAGTCAGAGTAAGGCGAATAAATGTGCGCCAGAATATCGCCGGTTTTTACGGTCTGGCCCAGTGTGACGTAATAGCGGGCAATGCCGTCGTGCTCAGCCCGCACCCAACTGCTTTTCTTCGAGAACACGGAACGGTTTTCCGGTGCTTTGGTTTTGCCGCTGAGCATCCCTAAATCCTGCATCACATTGACAATACCCCTTACACCAATTTTAATTGATTGCTCATCAAAGCGTAGTGCCTCACCGGCCTCATACAGCAAGATCGGAATTCCCAGATTGTTGGCAGTACCGCGCATTGTACCTTCGCGGCTGGCGGCTTTGATAATGACCGGAGCATTAAAAACTTCCGCCATACGCAGGGCGGTTTTATCTTTAGCACTGGTCCTTACCTGCGGCAGATTTGCCCGGTGAATAGCGCCGGTATGTAAGTCAATAGCATGGGTACAACATTTAAGAATTTTGTCGGTGAACTGATAAGCCATCCGGCTGCCAAGTGAGCCTTTTTCGCTGCCGGGAAAGCTGCGGTTTAAATCGCGCCGATCGGGCAGGTAGCGCGATTGCTGGACAAAACCATAAGTATTGACAATAGGCACCACGACCAAGGTGCCCTTAATCCGGTTTAAACGGGGTAATTTCAACAAGCGCCGGCAAATTTCAACGCCGTTAATCTCGTCCCCATGCAAAGCGGCGGTAATTAACAATACCGGTCCGTCCTGCCGGCCATGAATAACGTGGGCTCCGATATTCAGCTCGGTATGGGTATACAGCTTGCCAAAGGGGATATCGACCACCGCCCTGCTGCCGGCAGCAATTTTATCGCCACCCAGGGTAAATGCAGCCCGGTTTATCATCAGCCTGTTCCTTTGGTTTTGGCTTTACGCCGGGTTTTATAGCTCGCCACTTTTTTCTCCAGAAAGCCGATAATCAGCCCGGCGACATCTTTGCCGGTGGCACCTTCAATGCCCTCTAAGCCAGGAGAGCTGTTTACTTCCATTACCACCGGACCATGGTTGGAACGCAGTAAATCGACACCGGCCACGTTTAATCCCATGGTTTTGGCGGCATGCACCGCTGTACTGCGCTCCTCCGGAGTTAACCGAACCACAGTGGCAGAACCACCACGATGTAAATTTGAGCGAAACTCACCTTCTCTTGCCTGACGTTTCATTGCCGCAACAATTTTATCGCCGACTACAAAACAGCGGATATCCGCACCTTTTGCTTCCTGAATGTATTCCTGCACCAGAATATTGGCATTCAGTCCCATAAAAGCTTCAATTACGCTCTCTGCTGCGGTGCGGGTTTCAGCCAGTACCACACCTATGCCCTGAGTGCCTTCAAGTAATTTTATCACCAGCGGCGCGCCCCCGACCATATCGATTAAGTCGGGAATATCACCAGGTTTATCAGCAAAACCGGTAATAGGTAAACCTATGCCCTGACGGGCCAGTAACTGCATCGAGCGCAATTTATCACGGGCCCGGCCAATGGCAACTGATTCATTCAGAGAATAGACACCCATCATTTCGAACTGCCGCAGCACGGCAGTACCATAAAAGGTAATTGACGCCCCAATCCGCGGGATCACGGCATCAAAGCCATCCAGTACTTCGCCTTTGTAGTGAATAGAGGAATTGGTGCGGTTAATGTTCATATAGCACATTAACGGGTCAATAACCTGCACCAGATGACCGGCGGCTTCGGCTGCCGCCACCAGCCTTTTGGTCGAATACAGTTCGGCATTTCGCGACAGTATCGCAATTTTCATGCGCTCTCCGAAAATAAGTTAATTAAGCGCTGTGGCTTCTGTCGGTTTAAAGCAGCCAGCAGAAATCAGGCCAGTAAAAAAAGTGATCCCAAGCCAAGGAAGGCAAAAAAACCTACCACATCGGTGACGGTTGTCAGAATAACCGATCCTGACAGTGCCGGATCAATATCCAGTTTCTCCAGCCAGATAGGAATAAATACCCCGGAAATGGCCGCAGCTATAATATTAATGACAATCGCCATACCAATGACGCCGCCAATAATCCAGTCACCAAACCAGAAGTAGGTAATCACGGCAATCACCAGTGCCCATAACACGCCGTTGATAGCGCCAACCCCTAACTCTTTTCGAAACAGCATCAGATAGGTTTGCGGGGTGATTTGTTCAAGTGCCAAGCCGCGGATCATTAGCGTTAACGTCTGGCTGCCAGCGATGCCGCCCATACTGGCAACAATCGGCATTAGCACTGCCAGTGCCACAACCTGCTGCAGGGTGGCCTCAAATAAACCGATCGTCCAGGCAGCCAGAAAAGCGGTCAACAGATTAATGCCCAGCCATAATGCGCGTCGTTTAGCGCTGTCAAATACCGGTGCAAATAAATCTTCCTCTTCATCCAGACCGGCTGTATGCATAAACTGGCTTTCCAGCGCCCGACGCACGTTCTCAAGCGCTTCACCAATCGACAAGCGACCAAGCAATTTGTTGTCGGCATCGACCACTGCCAGTGCGGTGTAGCCAGAGCGGGAAACGATATCTGACCCCTGTTCCAGCTCCATGTCACCGGTTACCACCGGCGCCTCTTTATCCAGAAAATTCTCAACCGGCAGATGGCTGGGTTGACCCAGCAGCGCAGTAGCATGCACCAGCCCGGCATAGCGGCCGGTACGGTCGATAACAAACAGCGCATCCTGATATTCCGCATCATCTGCCAGCTTGCGGAACATTCTGATACCATCCCGTACTTTGGCATTTTTATTAATGATCAGTAAGTCATGATCTGCATAGCGGCCACATTGATCATCATCATAAGTTAACGCTGTTTCCAGCCAGCTGCGCTGACTGGCATCAAGCCGTGAACAGGCGTAGTTATAAATGCGCTGTGGCAGTTCATCCAGCAACTCAATTAAGTCATCAACCTCCATTCCCTCCACCAGGGTACGTAGTTGTTGCTCATCAAGCTGTTTGAAAATATTGTCCCGGGCATCGACCCGCATATAGGTAAGCGCGGCCACCTGATCGTCCGGATGCAAGTCAAGCCAGGTGCTGACCCGCTGCTCAACCGGCATGGCTTCAAGTACCAGAGCGATTTCTTCCGGCTCCAGTTGACTGATTTTTTCAATCAGCGAGCTGCTGTCTTCATCTGTCAAGCTGCCGCGGACAATATCCTCAATATCCAGAAGCGGGTTATCTGCCATTACAAATCCTTATTACCACCAGTTTTTAAACTTAAACCACAGCAGGCCGCCGACACCTAACACTGCCATGGCAAATAACGCATAAAAGTAGCCATGGGGGTTTGCTAACTCAGGTATATTAACAAAGTTCATCCCGTATAAACCGGCAATAAAGGTCAGGGGAATAAATATCGTGCTGACCATGGTCAACACTTTCATTCTTTCGTTAATCTGATGCGAAGTGGTCGACATATATCCTTCCACTAAATCGCTGAGCTGATCGTAGTATAAATCAGTCATACTATGCAGCCGTTCAAATTTTTCATAAAAATCACGTACATCCGGTGCGCTGAACTGGTTTAACAGCGGGCTTTTTTCTTCATACAGGGCGTCGGCAAAAATATCCTTCTGGTAAGCCAGATTACGGTTTATTTTGCGAAGTACTGACCGATAGCGCATCATCAGTGCCATTTGCTCATCATTGCCCCGTTGCAGCATATTGTCTTCCAATTCGCTTAATACATCTTCAAAGGCAATAAGCTTCTCCAGATAACTTGCCGACACGGTCAGAATAAATTGTTTTACCCAATCGGTCAGCAGCAGACTCTTGTCTGCGGTAATTTTAGGCGTAAGCTGCTCCAGCAAGCCAGCATTGTGACATCGCACCAGGCTGATTAAAACCTGCTTAGAGTATAACAAGTTAACCTGAGCACTGCTGCTGTATTCACTGAAATCCGGGTCAGCATAGCCACGTAAAATCAGCAGACTAAAATCAGTCTGCGTTTCAAGTTTAGGTGGATGACGCTGGCGGCTGAAATCCTCAGCAAGCGTTGGAATAATGGCAAACCGCTGCAGTACCTGCTGGATCTCTTCCGGGGTCGCTTCGTTCAAGTTCAGCCAAACCCGGGCATCAGCACTGATTACCTGCGGTAATCTGGCAAAACTGATCGGCTGCCAGCTATGCGTTTCCGGTTCAAAATAGTTGAGTAAAATCATGTTACTGCTCCAAACTGGGCCCTGTTATGACAGCATACCCAGCTTGGAGCTATTTGGCGAAAAATTTGTGGGGGAGAGCGCCACAGAATTATCCGGACAATCAATACGCGTATTAATTTTTTGTTCCAAATTTCTCATGCTCGCCAAGATCAGGTTGTTGTCCTTTGACTTTAGCAGTGATGGTTTTCAGACTTTTCATCATTTTGCTGCTGTCACTATCCCAGTGTTCGCCTTTAGTTACTTTAACTTCCAGCATGCCGACATTCGATGAGTTTTTACCCTCTGGAAACCAGGCTGCCACAAACGTATTCCAGTATTTATTTATCAGGGCTTTATCCCGGGTTGGCCGGCCAACCCCGGTAAGTGACACGTAAACCTGATTATCAGGATCAGCGAAAGTCACACAAACGTCATGATCTTTTTCTATTTCCATGACTTTTTCTGACTCAAGGTCAGTATAAAACCATAAGGTACCATCGTATGCATCCTGCACTAACACCATAGGACGAGAGCGCAGCTCTTTACCGTGTAGGGTGGTCAGCATTGCCGTTTTAATATCTTTAATCAGGTTCCAGATTTTCTGTTTATGTTCCGGGCTCGACATAATTCCTCCTGTGGGGACATTGTAAATTAAAACATGTCTATATAACTTAGCACAGATATGGCTAAAGCCCTTTAATCAGTAGCAATTTTCTGGTTAAGAAGAGGAGTCAGGATCGGAAGCAGACGTGTCCCGGTGGAAAATAGCGTAACAGACCGACGTAATAACAATAATAATTATGCCCGTCAGTATCGAGTACGTTTGCATAAAAAAGGTAATGCCTGCACAGCCGATTGCTCCGGCAACCGCGACAATCTGACCTGCATAAATCCGGAACGGCGGGGTGTACCAGTCTTCATTTCTCCGGCGAAAACGTAGGAGTGATAAACAAATTCCAGCGTATAGTACCAAATGAAAAAATGAGGCAACTTCGGCAAAAAATTCGAGGTCGCCAACAAAAAGTAAAGCAATAACTGGAATAACAACCAGTAACAGTGCGACATGAGGGGTATTAAATTTATTATTTAGTCTTTTAATTTGCTGTGGAGCCATGCCATCTTTTGCCAGGGCAAACAATGAGCGGGAAGAGCTCATTATCGACGCATTGGCGCTGGATAACGTCGCTAATATCCCGGCAATCAGCACAATAAGTGCTCCACCGTTACCCAGCAGTTTACGGGCGACGTCAAGCGTCGCTGTTTCTCCTAATGCTTTGAGCTCAGATGCAGAATATAAACTGGTACTGACAAACAGCACCAGGATATAAAGCGCAAATACTACCACTACACTGAGTATCAATGCTCTGGGCAGGTTTTGCTCTGGTTTTTTAATTTCGCCAGCCACGGTTGAAATCTGAACAAAGCCTAAATACGCTGTAAAGATTAATGCCGTGGTCGTAAACACAGGTTGATAGCCATTCGGCGTGAAATCACTGAATAGACGCTGATTGCCGGTTATTCCCACTATATCCAACAGACCATAGACAAAAATAACGCTTAGCAGCAAACTTAATAAAATGACTGCAATATTCTGCAGTTTACCGGCTTTTTTTGTGCCGATGATATTAATTGTCAGCAATATCAGCACCGCGCCGACCGAAATGACGACAGAGGTCGAACTGATATGAAATCTCCGGAGTAACTCGAGCGTGTAATGAGCAAACCCGGCCAGATAAAATGCTGAAGCAAATACCAATCCAAGCCACTGGCAAATGCCGGCAGTAAAGCCCTGAAAAGAACCAAAAGCCCTGGAAATAAAAAGATAACCACCGCCACTTTTTGGCATCACCGTTGCCAGTTCTGCCGTACAAAGCGCTACCAGCAAGGCAATAACACAGCCAATGGCGAAGGACAATATCGCTGCGGGCCCGGCGTAACCACCCGCCAATCCCGGAAACACAAATATGCCGGCACCTACCATGGTGCCAATACCTATCGACGTTGCTGCCGTTAAGCCAAGGGTACGCTGAAGGGTATTATTGTCGGATGTTGCTGCAGATTCTTGCTCTTTGTGCGCCATCGGATCAGTCGTAATTTGATACCAGTTAACAGATGTTTAAATTGAGATTAGAGCAAAAGCAGCCAGAAAGAAAGTGAACAGCTGGTGCTCATCAGGCCGGCGACACCAGACAATACTGCTCAATTAAGTGACGTGAAATAACAACAGCCGGGCAGAATGACTGGCCGGTTGTTGTTGTCACTGGTAGTGATTTATTCGCTGTCAGCCGCTGCGATATATTCGTCCACCAACTGCTCAAGTACATCCAGTGGCACGGCACCGTTTCTTAGCACCACATCGTGAAAATCCCGGATATCAAAGCGGTCACCCAGCGCCTTTTTTGCTTTATCACGCAACTCCAGCATTTTAATCATGCCAATGGTATAGGCCGTCGCCTGGCCAGGCATAACGATATAGCGCTCGATTGCTTTAGTGGCATCGGTTGCTGAATTAGGTGTATTGCTAACAAGATAAGCAATGGCCTGCTCGCGCGTCCACTTCCTGGCATGGATACCGGTATCAACGACTAAACGACAGGCACGCCAAAGCTCCATCGCCAGCCGGCCAAAGTCAGCATAGGGGTTCTGGTATAAGCCAATTTCTTTTGGCAGGACTTCACTGTACAGCCCCCAGCCCTCAATGTAAGCGGTATAGCCACCAAAGCGGCGAAATTTCGGCATATCTTCCAGCTCCTGAGCAATAGCAAGCTGCATATGATGGCCTGGAATACCTTCATGATACGCCAATGCCTCTAACTGATAGGTCGGCATATCCTGCATCTGATACAAATTGGCGTAATAAACACCGGGCCGGCTGCCATCCATTGAAGGCCGCTGGTAAAACGCTTTACCGGCGCTTTTCTCCCGGAAGGGTTCTACCGCTTTGACAATCATATCGGCACTTGGTTTTACCCGGAATAACTGATCCAGCCGGCCTTTCATATCGTCAATCACCCGGGTAGCTTCAGCCAGATAAGCAGCACGGCCTTCGGCGGTGTCAGGGTAATAAAATTGCGGATCTTGCCGCATAAATACAAAGAAGTCAGCTAAGCTGCCGCTAAAGCCAACCTGCTGCATAATTGCCCGCATTTCCTGATGAATACGGGCGACTTCTGTCAGCCCCAACTGGTGAATATGTTCAGCGGTTAAATCGGTAGTGGTGATCCGCTCAAGCCGGTGCTGATAGAAATCGGCTCCCTCGGTAAAACGCCAGACGCCATCCTCAGTAGTGGCCTGGCGCGCTAAATTCTCAAGATAACTTATCAGGCTTTGATAAGCCGGGCCGACACTGGTAAGCAAAGCAATACGGGCTTCGTCCAGCAGTAATTTTTCGTCTGCCTCACTAAGCTGCAATGCTTTAACTTTCTTCCTAAAATCGGCAAGTAGGGTGCTGTCACTGCCAGAGTCAAAGGGCGCACCGCTAATGACATTCTGACTGGCGCTGATCACATGTCCGAAAACAAATTCCGGGATGATAATGTTAAGCTCTGCCCGCTCCGTCAGTTGCTGTTGTAACTGACTGAACAATAAAGGGACATTATTTAACCGGCCAATGTAAGCTTTTGCGTCGCTGATATCCTCGACTTTATGCTGATTAATCAGCAGCGAAGGCACCAGTGAATGAATACCATACATCTGGTTTACCGGGTAGCTGTACATACGCCATTTACTATCTGCCAATCTGTTTTGCAGATCCTGTACTAACAGCTGATAACTCAGCGCAGTATTGGGGTCCAGATGTTGCGGGTTGATCCTGCTTAGCTGGCTTAGCTGATCGCGGTACATTGCCAGTTCTGCCTGATAGGCAGTATCAGTTAAATCCTGCCATTTATCATAGTCATCCTTAATGCCCAGCCGGGTTTGCAATACCGGATCCTGACGCACCTGCTCCATATAAATCTGCTCAAACAACTGATTGGCCTGGTCATTGATATCGGACTGGGCAGTCACTGCAGCAGCAGCGCTCAGCTTGGGCTGACGGCTATCAGGGCCACAGCCGCTGACTAAAGCCAGGCTGATTGCCAGCGGCAGCAGAGCAAAACTAAGCAACGGTTTTTTTCTCATAATAGTTCTCAGATTATCGTCACTCCCCGCAGCTGCACATTGCAGATAAGGACCTTGCTGGCAGATAACGGGATGTTAATCAATAAATAAGGTTAGTAAGTCATTCAGATAGCGCGCGCCGTGCTCGGTAATTTGCCAATGCTGGCCGGTATTCAGCAGCAAACGCTGCTGGACAGCGCGATTGATAGCAGGTTCTATCAGACTGACTGGCAAACCGGTCCGGGCAGTAAAGTCAGCATGCGGGCAGGGCTCCAGCAAGCGAAACCTGTTCATAAAAAACTCAAACGGTCGGTCTTCCGCCGATACCTGCTCTTTACTGTCCAGATAACCGCGGCCAATGTCCATATAACCTTTCGGATGTTTAATTTTAACGGTCCGGACTATAGTATTACGCGCCGGCAAAGTTATTTTGCCATGGGCGCCACAGCCAATGCCTAGATAATCGCCGTAACGCCAATAATTCAGGTTGTGCCGGCATTGATGGCCGGGTTTGGCATAAGCGGATATTTCGTACTGCTGATAACCGTGTTGTTGTAATAACGCCAGGCCCTGCTGCTGAATATCCCACAGGGTATCATCAGCGGGCAGCACTGGCGGACGTGAAGCAAAGGCGGTGTTGGGCTCAATCGTTAACTGATACCAGGACAAATGAGGTGGTGCCAGTGCTATGGCCTGCTGCAAATCGGCCAGGGCGCCGCTGATATCCTGCTGTGGCAAACCGTGCATTAAATCGAGGTTAAAACTGCGAAGCGGTAAGCCGGCGGCCAACCTTGCGGCCCGGATAGCTTCGTTGCAATCGTGAATACGCCCCAGCGCCTGCAACTGAGCACTCTGAAAACTTTGCACACCAATAGAAAAACGATTTACCCCGGCGGCGACATAACCGGCGAAGCGTTCGGCTTCAACGGTACCCGGGTTGGCCTCCATGGTGACTTCCATATCGGCGGTACAGTTGAAACGTTGCCTGATACCGCTGAGGATAGTGCCGATGCCGGCTGCTGAAAATACACTGGGAGTGCCGCCACCAATAAAAATACTGCTGAGCGGCCTGCCAGTCACCAGCTTCAGATCCTGATCTAAATCCGCCAGCAGATGGGCAATGTATTCCTGCTCCGGTATGCCCTGTTTTACGGCATGAGAATTAAAATCACAGTAAGGACACTTTTGTATACACCAGGGAATGTGAATATACAGCGCCAGCGGCGGTAACTGCAGGCCCATTTAACCTGCCTGCTGCGCAGTTAACTGCTCGAGTAACTGACGCAACGCCTGACCACGGTGGCTGAGCGAGGCTTTCTGTTCTTTACTGAGTTCAGCGACGCTAACGGTCTGACCGGACGGAATAAATATCGGATCGTAACCAAAGCCACCAGCCCCTTTTAACTGTTCGCTGATACTGCCGGGCCAGACACCATGGCAAACAAGCGGTGTCGGGTCACTGGCATGGCGCATAAATACCAGAACACAGTGAAACTGCGCCTTGCGCTGCTCTGGCGGTACCTTAGTGAGTGCCTTTAACAGCTTACTGATATTCTCGCTGTCAGTGGCAGCTTCACCACTGTACCTAGCAGAATAAATACCAGGCTCTCCGCCAAGGGCATCAACTGCCAGGCCGGAATCATCAGCAATAGCCGGTAAGCCTGTCACTAATGAAGCATGCCTGGCTTTGAGAATGGCGTTTTCGATAAAGGTAAGACCACACTCATCAACATCTGATACACCTAAATCCTGTTGTGGCACAATGTCGTAATGACAGGTCGATAACAGGCTGCTTAGCTCGGCTATCTTGCCCTTGTTAGAGCTGGCGAGAACAATTTTCTGCATTTTTTCCATACTTCGGATAATAAACAAGCATGTTAATCAACGTAAAACGTGTGGCTGAAGGTCAACTGCTGTTGCTGATCGCCCTGGCCAACGTCAATAGTAAAATTATACAGTTGTTCATTCTGATAGGGCACTGTTGCCAGATAATATACCGCATCGCCTTCAGTGACCTGCTTAAAATCCAGTTGACGCTGACGTCCGAATAGATCTTTGGCTACTCCTTTTATTGCAACTTGCTGCGGTTGCTGAGTGCTGGTCTCCAGTACCGAAATATTAATCACGCCATTAAATTTACTGCGCTGGATATCGTACTGCACTGCAACTTCCGGCGTTAAAAAGGTAGCCGGCAACGCCATATAATGAACATCCCAGTTGCCTAGCTGTTTCATTTGCTCTGCACTGAGCTGGACGCTGCAAAGCATCGCGATCAGACCCAGTAGTCGTGCTGAATAAGCTGACGTTTTCATAAAGTTACTCCTGTTGCATGGCTAACCTGCCAACGAAAGGGCCTAACTAAAGCCCCCGGAACACATCACTCAGTAACAGATTTATAAACTGAATGGCAATAATCAGTACCAGTACTGATAAATCCAGCCCGCCCATCGGCGGTATTATCCGCCGGACTGGTCGCAGCAGTGGTTCTGTCAGTTGATGCATCACCAGCTCAATCGGATTATTGCCCTGGCTGAACCAGCTTAACAGTGCCCGGATAATTAGAATCCAGAACAGCAGGTTCAGGGTTTCTTTTATCACCACCAGCAAGCCACTGATAAACGTTGCCGGTATCTGAATACTGCCAACCAGCACCAGCTGTAATACTATCAGTTTAGCTACTGCCACCAGATACGCCAATAACACTGTGGCGGTATCCAGTTTGCCGATACTTGGGATCAGCCGGCGCAATGGCAATACCGCCGGATTAGTGGTTTTGACAATAAACTGGCTGAACGGATTGTAAAAATCAGCTCTGGCCAGTTGCAGCCAAACCCGCAGAATGACAATCATCAGCAGTAAATTAAAAGCAGTATTAATTAAAAACAGCATCGCCTGCATTATCAGCTCTCCGGCAACTTAAATTTGCTGGGCCATTTCTTCAGCCCGTTTAATTGCAGCATACATGGCGTCGGCGACCATTTTTTCCAAGCCCTGGTCTGCAAAAGTCGTCACTGCTTCATGTGTGGTACCACCTTTTGATGTGACATTAGCCCGCAGCTGGGCAAAGCTTTCGTCACTTTGTAGTGCCATAGTCGCGGCGCCTAAAGCAGTTTTGGCAACCATGGCTTTCGCCTGATCAGAGGCAAAACCAAGTTTTTCAGCCACCTGTTGCATAGATTGCATAAAAAAGAAGAAGTACGCCGGTGAACTGCCCGTCACGGCAATAATGTGGTTAATTTGTGCTTCATTCTCCAGCCAGACATTCATGCCGGTGCCACTGAACATATGGTCAACAAAGGCCCGTTCGTAATTCGAGCAACGACTGGGAAATAACCCAGTGACTCCCTGGCCGACCAGCGAAGGTGTATTGGGCATCGCCCGCACCAGTCTTACCTGGCCAAGCCACTGCTCATAACGCTTTACTTCAATACCGGCTGCGATGGTGACAAACAGTTTTTGCTGAATGTCAGGTGCATGTTGTAACAGTTGTTCACACAAATCCTGCATCATCTGAGGTTTAACGGCCAGAACGATAATATCGGCTTTGGTTACCGCTTCAATATTATCCAGGGTGGTGCTGATGCCATAGTCAGCAGCCAGTGCTGTCAGCTTAGGCTGACTGCGGTTAGCAGCGATAATGTTTTCAGATGGGTAGCCGGCATTAACCATAGCGGCAATCACACAACGTGCCATATTACCAGCCCCGATAAAGGCAACGGTGTTGTCATTCATTTCTTTCATAAGTCCTTGCGCCAAAAATTGCGGTGCCTAATCGTATCATAGTTGCGCCGTATTGCAGAGCGAGAGGCCAGTCATCTGACATTCCCATCGACAGCTCTGTTGCACTGGGATGTTGCTGCTGCAGATTTTCAGACAATTGCTGCATCGCTGCAAATGCCCGCTCACTGTCTCCCGGCGCTGGTATTGCCATCAGGCCGCGAAACTGCAGATTCGGTAGCTTTGCAACCGCGTCGGCCAGGGCGGGTAATGCATCGGCACTGATCCCGGCTTTAGTCTCTTCATTGCTGATATTGATTTGCAGTAATATCTGCAAAGGCTTAGCAGAAGGTGGCCGTTGCGCGGATAAACGCTCTGCTATTTTCAGCCGGTCAATGCTATGCACCCAGCTGGCGTATTGCGCCACCAGCCGGGTCTTATTGGATTGTAGTGGTCCGATAAAGTGCCACTCCAGGGCGCTAAGGGCACATAGCTGCTCAGCTTTGCCAGCCAGCTCCTGAGGATAATTTTCGCCAAACTGACGCTGGCCTGCCTGATAGGCACTGACCACGGCGTCCAGAGGTTTGGTTTTGCTCACTGCAATCAGGCGGATGCTGGCCGGATCACGGCTGTGCTTCGCGCAATTTTCTGCGATGTTCTGATAGGCGACGCTCAGTTGTTCTGCTATGTTATTCATATTTGTTGGCAAGCCGGAGTAGATATTGTCATGGATATTACCGAATTATTAGCGTTTAGTGTGGAGCATAAAGCATCAGATTTACACCTTTCTGCGGGTGTACCGCCACTTATCCGGGTCGACGGCGATGTCCGAAAACTGAATATACCGCCACTGACTCATAAAGAGGTTCATGCGCTGGTATATGAAATTATGACCGATAAACAGCGTAAAGAATACGAAGAGAAACTGGAGTCAGATTTTTCATTCGAAGTTCCCAATCTGGCGCGCTTCCGGGTTAATGCCTTTGTCCAGAACCGCGGTGCCTCTGCAGTTTTTCGGACCATCCCCAGTGAGGTTCTGACGTTAGATGATTTGGGCGCACCGGATATTTTCAAGACTATTTCTGAAAATCCACGCGGGTTGGTGCTGGTGACCGGTCCAACCGGCTCAGGTAAGAGTACCACGCTGGCCGCGATGGTGGATTATATTAACAGCATGCGCCATGACCATATCTTAACCATCGAGGATCCGATCGAATTTGTGCACAATAACAAGCTTTGCCTGGTAAACCAGCGTGAAGTACACCGTGATACCCACAGTTTCAGTAATGCACTGCGCTCGGCGCTTCGGGAAGACCCTGACGTTATTCTGGTCGGTGAATTACGGGATCTGGAAACTATCCGCCTGGCGATGACCGCCGCTGAAACGGGCCACCTGGTATTCGGTACTTTGCATACCACTTCTGCTCCTAAGACCATTGACCGGATTATCGACGTATTTCCGGGCGAAGAGAAAGACATGGTGCGCTCGATGTTGTCAGAGTCGCTAAGGGCTGTCATCTCGCAAACCCTGCTGAAGAAAATCGGCGGTGGCCGGATTGCTGCCCATGAAATCATGGTGGGGGTGCCGGCTATCCGTAACTTAATTCGCGAAGACAAAATTGCCCAAATGTATTCTGTGATTCAGACAGGCGCGGCGCATGGTATGCAAACGATGGATCAGTGTCTGCTTAATCTGGTGAACCGGGGTTTAATTTCGCAAAAAGATGCGCAAGCTAAAGCTCAGGATAAAAATACTTTTGGTGCTATGGGTCGCATTTAAAGACGTATTTTGGAAGTGACGATATGGAACTAACTGATTTTTTAACAAAAATGGTGAAAATGGGTGCCTCAGACATGTTTGTGACGGCCGGTATGCCGGTCGCCGCAAAAATTAATGGTGAGTTGACCCCGATTGACGATACACCGCTGACTGATGCCGCTTCGCTGGAGCTGGTGCTTGATGCGATGAACGAAAAACAGCAGCATGAGTTTAATCACAGCAAAGAATGTAACTTTGCGATTGCCAATGACGCTGGCCGGTTCCGGATCTCTGCCTTCTGGCAACGGGATCAGGCGGGCATGGTCGTACGGCGGATTGTTACCACCATCCCCAATGCTGACGATTTAGGCCTGCCGCCTATTATGAAAGACATTATTATGTCAAAGCGGGGGCTGGTACTATTTGTCGGTGGCACCGGCACCGGTAAATCGACCTCGTTAGCGGCCCTACTTGGTTATCGCAACAGAAACTCGAAAGGTCATATTCTGACGATTGAGGATCCGATAGAATTTGTCCATGAGCACCAGAAAAGTCTGATTACTCAGCGTGAAGTGGGGATTGATACTGAATCGTTTGAGGCCGCTTTAAAAAGCTCTTTGCGCCAGGCACCCGATGTTATTCTGATTGGTGAAATTCGTAGCCAGGATACGATGGAATATGCCTTGTCGTTTGCAGAAACCGGCCATTTATGTATTGCCACCCTGCATGCTAATAATGCTAACCAGGCGATTGATCGGATAATGCACTTAGTACCAAAAGAGATGCACGACAAACTGCGATTTGATTTGTCTTTAAATTTGCGGGCAATTGTTGCGCAGCAGCTTATTCCTACGGCGAATGGACAGGGCCGCGTTGCCGCGATAGAGGTGTTGCTGAATTCGCCGCTGGTGGCCGATTTAATTGCCCGTGGTGAAGTGGGCGAAATTAAAGCGGTGATGAGCAAATCACGTGAGCTGGGAATGCAGACTTTCGATCAGGCGCTGTACGATATGTATCAGCGGGGCGATATCAGTTATGCCGATGCCATTCACCATGCTGACTCGCCCAATGACTTACGTCTGATGATAAAACTGCGAAATAACGAAACCAAAGGAGCGGGCTTTTTGTCAGGCGTTACTCTGGAAGGTTTTGAAAATAAAGAAAAAAAATAAATGGTAATCGCCCTGCAAACGTAACTGAAACATGCCGCTGTCAGGCGGCTTGTTTATAGCGTTTATGCAGAATTAGCACCCGTTTAATATAGGCCTGAGTTTCAGCAAAGGGCGGTACGCCCTGATGGCGGCGGACATTGCCCGGGCCGGCATTATAAGCGGCAAGACTCAGTGTTAAATCACCCTGGTATTGTTTCAGTAAACGGGCAAGATAGACACTGCCGCCCCGAATATTCTGTTCTGGTGATAACGGATCACTGACGCCCAGCATCGCGGCGGTATCTGGCATTAACTGCATTAAGCCAACGGCGCCCCGTTTAGACAACGCAGCGGCCTGAAACGCTGACTCAGCATGAATTACCGCCCGGATAAGCGCAGGTTCCAGTTGTTGCTCCCGCGCCACTTTGTCAATAATCAGGTTGTAATCACGGACAAACAACGGCGTTTTATGCCAGTTCACAACTGAGTCAGGATCGCAGGCAAAGCAATCAAAATACAGTTGCTGATAAGGCCGGTTAACCGGACGCCGGTCAGAAAAAAGGACTGTGCCATCAGGCTGACTGGATTTATAGACGGCGATACTGTTGGCGGCAACCGGTTTAGCCGCCGGTGTGGCAGCGTGCGCAGCAGGTTGTGCTGGAGGGCTGAGTTTCAGTTGTCGTTTGGGGTCATTATTATCGCTGCTGTTTTGCTGGGCAATACAGCAGAGCGGCAGGCAAAGTACTAACAGACCTGAGCAGATTTTTGCAGCTAAAGGTAACAATCGATTGTATCCGTCTGACGTCAGAATGCCAGTAAAGCACTAAGCTGATTAAATCTCAAGCGACGGATTCAGCTGCTGTTATCCTTTTTAAGTTGCCGGCTCAGAAACCACAACACGAGTGCGACTGTCATTAAAACAGCGGGCAGGCTGATGCTGCGCCACAGACTGAGATTAAACTGTGGCAGCCACAGCGCTGCCGCGTGCAGGGCCTTCTCTGTCAGCTGGGCCGCGTAGTAACTGATAGCAACAAAAGATAAGCTTTCCACCACCTGCTGTAATTTCAGCTGTTGCCGCGCTTTTTTGTCCATCGATACCAGTAATTGCTGGTTTTGTTGTTCAAGCTTTAAGTTTATCCGGGTGCGCAAGAGCTCGGTCGACCGCCCAAGCCGGGCACTTAATGCTGTCTGTCGCTGCTGCACTGACTGACTGGTACGAAATGCCGGAGTAAGCCGGCGTTCGGTGAAGTCCTGTAACGAAATTAAATCGCTGATGGGGGTTTCATCCAGTGCTTTAAGTCTGTCCTGAGTGAGTTGATAGTAAGCTGCGGTTGCCGATAGCCGGGAACTGGTTTCAGCAATTAAATGCTCTGTCTGAGCGGCGAGCTGGCTAATCTGGTTAAGCAAAGGCTCATCATTATTTCGCTCAAGTTCCATTTGCTGGGTAAGCCCCGACAATTGTTGTTCCAGGTTATTCAGTTTTGTCAAAGCCTGGCGTGCCACTGGCCAGCCGAGCAGTGCCAGTTTACGGTAATTGCCAAGGTCAAACAGTTGCTGAGCCAGTCGTCCCAGCCGGGCAGGGGTTAAACCATAGTCAACCAGCAATAATCTGCCTGCACCTTCAGCATGCTTCTGGAAATCGGTCCAAATCCTGGCTTTTTCATTGGCCAGCATGCTGCTGATACAGGTTTCATCATTAAAATACCGGCTGATTTCTCCTTTCTCAGCCAAGGCGCTATCCGCAATAACGGTAAGCTGCACCACCCGGAATAACTGACCGGGTAGCTCATCAAACCAGTCGCGGCTGGGTAGAAAACTCAGTGGGTCATCAAACAGGGCAGGCGCTGTCCCCGGCAAAATAAAGGTATAACTTGAAAACTCACCATGTCGCTCCCAGCGCAAGGTTCCGGCGAACAGCGAGATATTCAGATCCTGGTCGGTTTCGGTTAAATGGGCCCCCTGCAACTCTGCCTGCTGCTGCATCAGACTAAATTCCAGCTGACGTGAGGCACTGGCTACCGTAAAAGTAAAATGACATAAGCGGCAGGGCGCACTGAGCGCGGGAAAGGTTCGCTGCCGAAGCTCTTTGTCCAGCACATCACGCAACGGATGATTTCGTAAGGTCAGCTTACTCATTTGTTGTCCTCAAGCACAGAAAACCGGCAAGGCAATACATCGGTTAACCTGACACAAGCAGATCCTGTGCCAGTTGCCTGCAAACCGGACCTATCTCAGCGGTTTACCGCTAACTTATTAGATTGGTTTGAATAATCGGTGAGGCCTTCACCGTGCAGGTTATCAAGTCTGCTGTCAGTCTGTGCTAAAACAAGGCAGGCTGCTGCAAGTTGGGGCAGTGTCAGTTACTATACTGACTCTGCCTGATCATTTAATCCGGACGGCTGCTATGGCGCGCACCTTTGATAACACCCTGCTGCTGGCAATAATTTGTGTGCTGCTGGCCATGATCACCATTCAGAGTGGCGCTTCGCTGGCCAAACAGCTTTTTCCCCTTATAGGTCCTGACGGCACAACGGCGCTTCGCTTAGGCTTTTCCGCTATCGTATTATGGCTGGTATTCCGGCCCTGGCGGGCATTACCTAACAAAGGTGACTGGCAAGCCATTATCATTTACGGGCTTTGTTTAGGAGGTATGAACATTCTGTTTTATCTGGCGATAGCCCGTATCCCTCTGGGCATTGGTGTTGCCCTGGAGTTCACCGGGCCACTGGCGGTGGCTTTACTGGCGTCCCGGCGTAAACGGGATTTATTCTGGGTAGCCTGTGCGATTGCCGGCATATTATTATTATTGCCTGATATGCATGGCGCAGATGCACTTGATCCGCTTGGGGTTATTCTGGCATTAGCGGCAGGTGCGTGCTGGGCCGGTTATATTCTGTTTGGAAAAAAAACCGGCTCGCAAGCCTCCGGAGGTATTACCGTTGCGCTGGGGATGACAGTGGCCGCGGCAGTGCTGGTGCCGGTCGGGGCGATAACTCAGGGCATAGCCTTAGTCAGTTGGCAAGTGTTGCCGCTAGGACTACTGGTGGGTATTTTATCCAGTGCCATACCGTATTCGCTTGAAATGATAGCGCTGCGTCATATGACATCTCAAAATTTCAGTGTATTTATGAGCATGGAGCCGGCAATAGCGGCGTTGGCAGGCTTTGTATTTCTGACTGAATTACTGACGGTGTGGCAATGGCTGGCAATATTGCTGGTGATTCTGGCATCGCTTGGCAGCTCATTAACAGCCGGCGGGGCTAACGTAGTCCCTCCGGCCATTTCAGAGTAGTAAAACCAGCGCACTTATCCAGGCACACTGGTTACAACAGCCGGCTTACATGTTGGGCATAATAACGCTGTCCAGAACATGAATCACGCCATTACTGGCTTTAATATCGGTGGCAATAACTTCAGCACCATTGATATAGACTTTGCCCATTTTGACTGCAATCGCAACGTCTTGGCCCTGTACTGTCGTTGCGGAATCCAAACCGACCACATCAGCGGCCATCACTTTGCCAGGCACGACGTGATAGGTAAGCACCTTGCCTAGCGCAGTTTTATCGGCCAGCAAAGCGTTAAGATCAGCAGCGGGGATTTTGGCAAAAGCAGCGTCATTGGGCGCAAATACGGTAAATGGGCCTTCACCTTTTAACGTGTCGACCAAATCAGCGGCCTTCACAGCAGTAACCAGAGTGGAAAAGTTGCCTGCTGCGACAGCGGTATCGACAATATCAGCAGATTTCTTATGATCGTGCGCCTGCACCGTCAGCATAAAAGAAGCGAGCAACAGCGAACCGGTAAGTAAATATGAGACTTTCATAATGTTTCCTTCTGTTACAATTTTAAGGACAAAGATGTCGCTGTTATTAACGTAACTGCAGCCAATAGCGATCATTCTGGTCCGAAAAAAGCCTTCTACGCGTCGCTGATAGGCTTCTCAGCTGACTTTTGTTGTAGTTAGTTGCGGGCACAGGCTGGACTGAACCTTCAGCCTCTGGCGGTAACAGATAATCACCTGCCAAGGCAGGTTGCTAAAAAATTCGCTATACCTGTATGTCAGATGATGGTGTTAATCTGACAAGGAGTAAATTTTATGACCATGAATACCGTTGCCGAACTGATGACCGCTGATCCGCTATGCGTGCAGCGCAGCGACAGCTTAAAAGATGCGCATGATTTAATGCGCGAAAAAAATATTCGGCATATACCAGTGATTGATGCCAACGGCAGCCTGGCAGGCATGCTGACCCAGAAAATCATGATTGCCAAAGTAATGGGGCTGATGGCCCAATATGGTGTCGCAGCGCTGGAACGCAAAGAAAAACAGGTGCTGGTCAGCGAGTTAATGGTTACTGATTTTGCAGCTGTTACGGCAGATCAGCCACTTAACGAAGTGGTAGATTTTTTTGTTTCGAATCGTCATGGCTGTTTACCGGTGGTAAATGCAGATAATAAGATTGTCGGTATTTTAACGTCATCAGACTTTGTCAGGCTGGCGGCGCGCCTGCTGACAAGCGCCTGTTAACGCTGGTACCAGCAGAACTGATCCTTACCCTGGCGTTTGGCCTGATACATAGCCGCATCAGCCTGGCGCAGCAGTAACTCTGCGCTGAACTCATCGCCACTGAACAGCACCAGACCAATACTGCTGTAACAACGGTGATCTGGTTGCTGGTCCCGGATGGTAGCCAGTGGCTGTTGAATGGCTGCTGCAATGGCAAGTGTCACCTGCTCGGCCCGTCGCCTGCAAACTGGTTTGCTGCTGGCAATGTCATGCAACAGGACAATAAACTCATCACCGCCAAAACGGGCGACGGTATCGGCTTCCCGCACAGCTTGGCGGATCCGCTCTGCCACTTCACACAGCACCTGATCGCCGGTTTTATGACCGTATAAATCATTGACCGGCTTAAAATTATCTAAATCAATAAACATCAAGGCACAGTATTTTTTGCTGCGTTTACTGTTGACAATAGCGTGTTGCAGTCGCTCTTCAAGCAACCGGCGGTTCGGCAGGCCGGTCAGGTGATCATAAAATGCCAGCTGGCGAATTTTTTCTGCCGACACACTGCGCTCAATAGCCAGTTCAGCCAAATGACTGTATTGACTTATTTTCTGACGTTGATCAGCCGTCGGCTGACAGGGTTCACTGTGATAAATACCAAAGGTGCCGAGTACTTTGCCTGCGGCATTTTTGATAGGGTGTGACCAGCAGGCTGCCAGATTGGCTGCCTGGGTTAATTCCAGAAAAGGCTGCCAGTAGGGATGGCGGTTAATGTCCTCTATTATCACCGGCTCGCCGGTAAAGGCTGCTGTGCCGCAAGAGCCCTGACCGATTCCAATCGGCAGGCCATCAATGGCCTTATTATAAAATTCGGGCAATGACGGAGCGGCACCGTGCAGTAAAAACTGACCACTGGGATCGAGCAGTAATACCGAGCAGCGCATTTCAGGGTGTAATAATTCAATTTGCTGCACCATGCAGTTTAAAATATCGGTCAGGCTGGCACCCTGGCTTATCATACTTAAAATAAGGTTTTGCAGTTGTAGTTCCTGGGTCCGTTCGGCAACCTGTTTACCCACAGAGCTGATGGTGCGGATATACCGCTGATTAGCCATACTCAGCTCAGCAATTTGCTGGGCCAGAGCTGTCAGTAAGTTTAGTAACGCCGGTAATTTTTCTTCTGCCACTATTGGCACTTCTGCGATGGCACTGAGGTACTCTTCTTTGTCAAACCCCAGCTCATCAGCCTGCAAAGCGAAAAAGTCTAAATCGGGTTCACTGACAAAGAACTGACCAATAAACAAATTAGCGACAGGCGTCTGGTTGATAATTAACGGCGTTGAGCAGTCAGTTAAGCCATTGCGACATTTGTATAGCGCATAATTGCTGCCTTTTTCGAGCTGGCTGGCTAACTGAGTATCGCTTTCCAGGCAGCGCTGACGACTGTTTTCGTGGTGCCGGTGAAACTGCATACAGGCGCGTTGCCACTTTGAAGAGGCAAGTACTTTTCCGTCCAGGCTAACCAGCGCTATCGCAATACCCATGGCTTGGACAAAGTGGTTAAACAGGCTGTTTAAACGGGAAAAATCGATATCCGCCGCCAATTGTCTGGCAGGATCGTCTGAGGCAGAGCGCTGTGTGTTATTCCAGTCAGCGCTAAGCGGATCAAGCATTTGAATTAAGCTGGATTCTTTAAGCAAATACTTACTATGTTTGGTCATAATAATTTAACTTTAGTTGTAACAAGCAGACTTCACCAGCTCTTAGCCAGTTTAGTTAAAAAAAACCTCTGGCAAGCAGAGGTTTTTTAATAACGTTGCCGCATTGGCATAACGACAATGACAGAAATTATTTCACGCCGATTTCCTGCAGCAGTGCTGTGGCATTATCCACCATTTGCATTTGCCATAGCATAAAGCGTAAATCGACCTGAATAGAACGGGTGTTTGCCGGGTTATAGTCCCAGTCTGAAATAATGGAATCGAGCGTGCCATCAAAAGCCAGACCAGCAAACTCGCCTTTGCTGTTAAGTATTGCCGAGCCGGAGTTGCCACCGGTAATATCCAGCGTGGCAAGGTAGTTAACCGGCACTGAATTCAGACTCGGCGCCAGGTAGGGGCCATAATTTTTTGCTTTAATTGCTGCCAGTTGCTCTGCAGGCGCATTAAATTCACCTTCTCCGGTTGCCTTGGCCACAATACCACGCAGCGTCGTAAATGGCGCCCAGGCATTACCATCTTCATTGCCGTGCGCGCGGCCTTTAACATTACCATAAGTTACCCGTAAGGTACTGTTGGCATCAGGATAAACCGCCTGACGTTTATCCTGCATAAAGGCAATTTTAGCGCGCATATAGCTGGCGTAAGCCTGTTGAATTTTACCTGCCAGCTCTTCCTCCGCCGCTTCCTGCTTCATATCCGATTGATACAGGGCAACTGCTGCCATAACAAAAGGATCGGCATTCTGGCTGAATTCGGCCAGGCTGGCGCCAACGAGTGCCTGGCGACGGTTTAGGTCGGTTAAACTGGTATTGGCATACCAGCTGTCAATCAGAGCCGTTAATTCATTCAGGCTCATGTTGCCTTTGATGCCAAGCGCCCGGTCAAACTCGGCATTGCGTTGTTTTTTCGGCAAGGCGACATATTTGGTCAGGTTATGTAAGTCCAGTGCTTTTTCCACACTCACATCAAAGTTACGCTCCATGCCGGCGACATAGGCTTTAAAGCGCGGAATATCCCGTAGCTGGTAGCCGGCTTTACGCTCAGCATCCGGTTTAGTGCTCTCCTGGGCCAGCCGGTATAAAGAGCGGGCAACACTGAGCAGGCGCGGGGTGGCATTGGTTAAAGCATACTCGGCGCGGGCCTTGCTGTGCTGCTCTGCCAGCAGTTTATCGATAGTCGCTAAGTCTCTGGCGTAGGCTTTCTTATTTTGCGGGCTGCTGTTAACCCAGTTAGTCAGCGCCTGATGCTCTGTAATCTTACGCTGGAGAAAATCGCTCTGGGCGTAACTGTCCAGCATGCCCTGGCGGTTTTTCATATAATTATTCAGGCCCGCCACCCGGCTGGCATATTTCAGTTCGGCATCTTTATTGGTGGCGGTTACCCGGTCAATAATAGCGAGGGTATCTTTGAACTGCTGTACCGTATTAGGATAACTCCACTCAAAGGTCTCACTGACTTCTGACGGCAGCCGGTGCCGGTTGGTGCGGCCCGGATAACCCAGCGCCATAACAAAGTCACCTTCCTGTAATCCTGCGCTTGCCAGTTTCAGGTGATGATCCGGCTGATAAGGTACGTTATCGGTATGATAATCGGCAGACTTACCGTCCGGGCTGACATAGGCCCGTAAAAAGCCGTAATCGCCGGTATGCCGGGGCCACATCCAGTTATCAGTATCACCGCCAAATTTGCCTACACCTTCTGCCGGCGCATGCACCAGCCTGACGTCTTTAATTTCAAGCTGTTTAATCAGGTAATATTCCAGACTGCCGTAGTAGGCGGCTACCCGGCACCGGTGCCCCTCATCCTGTTCGCACTGAGCAATAAGTTGCTTCTGGTTGGCCTCGATGGCATCCATCCGCAATTTGCCGCTTAAACCGGCTGCCTTGGTATCAATAATCTTTGAAGTAACATTATCAACCGCTTTGGTCACGTATATCCGGCTGCCTGGTGCGGCCGGAACTTCATCAGCTTTGGTTGAGGCCAGAAAACCATTGGCCAGCAGGTTATTTTCCGGCGTAGAGTTGTGGGCAATGCTGTTATAGATACAGTGATGGTTAGTCACGACTAAGCCATCAGGTGAAATAAATGAGGCTGAGCAGCCGCCCAGGCTGACAATGGCTGCCATAGGAAACTCAGTGAGCTTGGTCAGATTAGCCGGGTCCAGTTCCAGACCAGCGGCTTTGAGTTCGCCGGCAATGTCAGGCAGCTGCTGCGGCATCCACATGCCCTCGTCAGCTATAACAATACTACTGGTCAGCGCCAGTATTAACAGAGATTTTTTCATAGTTGCTCTTACTTTTATTATTAGCGCACCATACGCGGTCCGGCCTTATACTCGACGCCAGCGCTGCGCTTGTCAAGACACCGGCAGCCACCGTTGGCGTATTATCAGCTGATTATCCGGTTTGGCACGTCGGATTGTCAGCGACGACTATTTAACATTGAAACCTGCTGTAAAGCAGCATGTTAGACTTTTTTATCACCGCTGCCGTAATAGTTAAATTTTAATCACAGATATGCCTATTTTCTGGTTATAGCCTAAGCTTGGTTTGCTAAGTAAAGAAAACAGATAAGTGTTTCTGTTTGGTAAAAATAATATCGGATGCTGATGACGTTTAAAATCAGACCAAAGTCCAGTCCAGTGAGGTAATGATGAGAAAAAGTTTATTAGCCCTGTCCCTTGCTATTGCAGTTATTCCAGCCACTGCCTACTCAGATACAACAATTAATGGTTTTGCGTCCATTAAGGCCGGGATGACGACCGGCAGCGATGAGCAACTATATGGTTACGATGATACGCTTGATTTTAAAAATGAAAGCCTGATAGCACTGCAGGTCAAATCAGACCTTGGCGATAGATTGTCTGTGACTGCCCAGTTACTGGGGCGCGGGCGGGATGACTTTGATGTGGGCTTTGAATGGGCTTTTATCAGTTATCAGCTGAGTGACAATATGACCATTAACGCCGGGCGTCTGCGCACCCCCTTTTATAAATATTCTGACTTTAAGGATGTCGGCTACGCTTACGACTGGTTAAGAGTACCGCAAGGTGTGTATGGGCTGGGATTTGATACGATAGAGGGCGTGACGTTCTATCGTACAGCGCAGCTTGGCAGCGTTGACTCGACCTTACAGCTGATTCTGGGAAGTTATGATGGTGAAACCAGTCTCAGTGGTAATCAGGTCAGTGCTCAGGTTGACGATATTGCCGGCATTACCTGGGAGCTGACAAAAGATGCGTTCAGTGCCAGGTTTGCTTATCTAACCGGCAAAACCAGTGTTGATGCCACGCCGGTTGCTCTGGCACCGGGTTTTACTGTCGGCAACCTCTATCAGGCACTGGGAGCAAATGGGTTGACACCGTTAGTTATGGCTCTTGATATCGATGATGAAAGCTCCAATTTTACCGGCGTAGGCCTGACTTACGATAATAGCAACTGGATAGCGGTTGCTGAATACACCCGGGTTGAGGTTGAAGACAGTTTTGTTGCAACCCAGAAAAACTGGTATGTGTCGCTTGGCAAACGTTTTGACAGCCTGACGCCTTATGTTTTATACGAGCGCGAAAATAATGATGCACGGGTCAGCATCTACCAGCCCTATACTGGCGTATTACCGCCACAACTGCTTATGCCGGTGCAGGGACTCGTAGCCAGCCAGGAGCGGGAAGCCAGCACCTGGAACCTTGGTATACGTTACGACTTTCATCCTTCCGCAGCATTTAAAGCGCAATTCAGTTCAGAAGATAATAAAACAAGCGGCCAACGAAACGGCGTATTTGCTTTTGGCGTTGATTTAGTATTTTAAGGAGCCTTTATGTTAAGCAGAATTTTAATCATAACGATACTGATGATGGCGGCTGGTATGGCGCTGCCAGTCTCTGCAGCTATTGCAGTTATTGTTAACCCTGCCTACACCGGAACCGTCAGCAACGATGATTTAACCCGGCTTTATACCGGTCGCTCCGGTGATCTTAACGCGGTCAACTTAGCTGAAAGCTCGCCAATCAGGGCTCAGTTTGACGAAAAAGGCGTAGGCCGCTCATCGTCACAACTCAAATCCCACTGGGCGAAGCTGGTGTTTACCGGTAAGGGCACACCGCCGGCGGAACTGGCAACAGAGGCGGCTGTGATTGAACATGTTGCAACCAACCCGAATGCGATTGGCTACGTCGATGCTGCCAGTGTGACAGATGAAGTAAAAGTCGTTCTTACCCTGAACTGAACGGTTTAACACCTTCAGTTAGCTGGCCGGCAATAAGAGTATTGTTATGAAAAATATGTCGATAGTGATGAAAATCTGGTTGGTGATCGGCCTGGCGATCATTGCGTTTTCCACCGTAGTGGCCGTCAGTGTTTTTTTTACCGCCAAAAATAATGCCACCACCCAGAGTATGCGGGACTACATGTATGAAACCTCAAAGCTTGCCTCACAAGTGCGTTCAGGTTTCACCTCGCTTGATGAGTTTTTTACTCAGGCCGTTACGTTGTCCGACCCTGATTTGCTGGCTACCGCGAAGCAGCACAGTGTCAAGTTACAGCAAAATCTGGATCGGCTGAAAACGCTTAACCCGGCTCAGCAATCTCTACTGGATGATCTACAGCAGGATGTGGCTGACTATGTCAGTTTAGCCGGTGGCATTGCTCAGCAGTTTATTGATGGTGACGTCGACTTTGCCAGCATTCAGGAAAGTGTCGCGACCAAAACCCAGCAATATGAGGATTTAAGCAGACGTTTTACTGAGTTCGAGCAGCAGGCTGATGAGCGCTTTTCTCAGGCCATTGCCCAGATGTCCGGTAATATGGAGTTAGCTTTAACGGTCATTCTGGCGCTGGGTAGTGTGCTTATTATACTTACAGCCGGTTTGGGCCATGTTATTGCCAGGGGGATCAGTAACTCTGCCAGGACACTGGGAGCATCACTGGCAGAGCTTGCCAGCGGTAAAGGTAATCTTGCCAGCCGGTTGCCGGTAACCGGGAATGATGAGCTCGGGGTCGTGGCTAAGCAGTTTAACCTGTTTATTCAGATGCTGCAGACCTCGTTTAATGATCTGGCGAAAACGATAGAGCCACTAAACCGAAGTGCGAAAGATCTGGCGTCAGGCATGAACAGCCTGGAAAAAATGACTCTGGAGCAATCAGACAATTCTGAAACGGTTAGCCACAGTATGGGAGAAATGCAGTTATCAGTGCAGGATATCAGTCAGTCAGCCAATGATGCCGCTACCGGGGCTGGCAAAGCCAATGAGCTGGCGAAACTGGGCTTGGACAAAACCAGCCATGCTGTGAAATACTCACAGGGTTTATCTGACGAGATTAAACATGCGCAGGATGTTATTACTGAGCTGGCAGAGAAAACCAAAAACGTCACTGACATTCTGAAAAGCATTAATGATATTGCTGATCAAACCAACTTACTGGCATTGAATGCGGCTATTGAGGCGGCCAGAGCGGGTGAACATGGCCGGGGGTTCTCAGTGGTGGCTGATGAGGTGCGAAACTTATCGTCAAAAACAGCAAAATCGGTCACTATGGTGCAGGAAGTTTTGCGACAACTGAACGATAATGTCAGTGGTGCAGTCAATATTATGGGGCAGGCGGTGAGCAACGCTGAACATTCAGCCCGTCTGGCGGCCGATGCTGGTAGCTCGATTGAACAAATTAATCAGGAAGTACAGCAAATCAGCATGTTAAACGCGCAGATTGCTGCTGCCACTGAACAGCAAACCATGGTAGCCGAGCAAATCGCCAGTAATACCGCTAAGATGATAGGATCGTTCGCCCAGACTAAAAGCTTGCAGTTGAGTGTGCATGGTATATCAGACGATTTGAGAGTTTTGTCAGAATCGCTGGTCACCGTCAGCTCAAAATTTGAGACCTGATTTTAACGCAACCCAGGTTGCAGTGAGGAAGCGCCATGAGTTCATTAATGAGTTCGGTTGACCAGAGAACGAATATTGTTGGTCAGAACCGGTTAGAATTACTGATTTTTCGCTTAACCGGGCAACAACCCTACGGCATTAACGTGTTTAAGGTGCGGGAAGTTATTCAGTGTCCGCAACTGACCGACATGCCGGGCGCCAATGCTCATGTTCGTGGTATCGCTCATTTACGGGGTACGCCGGTCACCGTTATTGATTTAAGTAAGGCCACTGGCGGTAAAGCGATTGAAGACTTATCAAAAGCTTATATCCTGGTAACAGAATATAACCGCACCACCCAGGGGTTTTTGGTGGGGGGAATTGACCGGATTGTTAATATCAACTGGGAGCAAATTCTACCACCACCGAAAGGCGCCGGGCGCAGTCATTATCTGACAGCAGTGACCCAGTTGGACGATAAGCTGGTGCAGATTTTAGATGTGGAAAAGGTGTTCGCTGAAATTTCTCCTCCCGATGAAGAGGTCAGTGAACAGATTAAGCAGCGTAAGTCAGAGCGTGACTTATCCCAACTGACAGTTCTGGTTGCTGATGACTCAGCAGTAGCGCGAAATCAGGTGAAAAGGGCGCTCAGTTCAATTGGCATTAACGTCGAGCTGGTTAACGATGGTCGTTTGGCGCTGAACTGGCTTAAAGCCAAAGCAGAGGAGCTTGGCGGTGACATTTCAGACCAGGTGCCGCTGCTGATTTCTGATATCGAAATGCCTGAAATGGACGGATATACCCTGACGGCAGCAGTAAAAGCACATGAGCATCTGAAAAATATTCATATCGTGCTGCATTCATCGCTCAGCGGGGTATTTAATGAAGCGATGGTGAAAAAAGTTGGTGCTGATCAGTTTATTGCCAAGTTTCATCCTGATGAACTGGCTTCGGCGGTGCAGCACTGGATGGCAATAGACTAGCCGGACAGCACAATAGCGCCTGTTGGCGCTATTGTGCTTTTTTATGATTTTTGAAAGTTATTTATGGCGCTGTTGTAATACTTTTATTACGTCGTTCAATTCCAGTTGCTGACTGCGCAACAATACCAGCAGATGAAAGATTAAATCGGCCGCTTCATTAGCCAGTTCTTCCCGGTCACCGGCCATTGCCGCCAGTGCCGATTCCACGCCTTCTTCGCCGACTTTCTGGGCGATTCGTTTTACGCCTTTAGCAAACAGGCTGGCCGTGTAGCTGCTGGCCGGATCCGCGCCTTCGCGGCTTTGAATAACCTGCTCTAAATCATACAAAAAGCTCAGCTGCGGGCTGTTTGCTTTATTGTCATGCCAGCAGGTTTCAGTGCCAACATGGCAGGTGGGCCCGTTAGGCTGAGCCAGCACTAAAATACTGTCGGCATCGCAATCACTGGCAATGCTGACCAGTTGCAGGGTATTGCCGGAACTTTCGCCTTTGGTCCAGAGTCGCTGTTTGCTGCGACTGAAAAAGGTCACCTGGCCGCTTTGCAGGGTATGTTCAAGTGCTTGCGGGTTCATATAGCCCTGCATCAGCACTTTACCGGAGATGGCGTGTTGCACTATCGCAGGCAGTAACTGGTTTTCTGGCCAGCTCAATGCCTGAAGATTATTGTTGTTCATATACTTTCCCTAAGGCCGGATACTGATGCCATCGGCAATCAACTTGGCTTTTAATGCCGCAATCTCAATAATTGCTTTGTGAAAAACACTGGCCGCCAGGGCGCCGTCGACATCAGCTTGCTGAAACACCTGAGTAAAATGTTCCATAGTACCGGCACCGCCACTGGCAATTAATGGCACCTTGCAGATATCACGAATGCTTTTTAACTGAGCGATATCATAACCCTGGCGCACCCCGTCCTGATTCATGCAATTTAGCACAATTTCCCCGGCGCCCCGAGCCTGCACCTCTGCCACCCAGTCGCGGGTCAGCCAGCGGGTTTTCTGAGTGCGGCTCTCATCCCCGGTAAACTGGTAAACCTGATACTGGCCGGAAGCGACATCAAAAAAGCTGTCGATGCCGATGACCACACACTGCTGGCCAAAAACATGATTAAGTTCACTAATCAGCTCAGGCCGGGCCAGGGCAGGGCTGTTAACAGAGACCTTGTCAGCGCCCATTTCCAGAATTTTGCCGGCATCGACCACACTTTTGATGCCACCGGCAACACAAAACGGGATATCAATCACCTCAGCAATCCGTCGCACCCAGCTTTTATCCACCACCCGGCCATCGCTTGAGGCAGTAATGTCGTAAAACACCAGCTCATCAGCGCCGGCTTCGGCGTAGCGCTGGGCTAACGGGACAATATCGCCGATGATTTCGTGGTTCCGGAACTGAACGCCTTTCACCACCTTGCCATCGCGCACATCTAAACAGGGAATTAACCGTTTTGCCAGCATGCAATGGCCTCCTTCAGGGTAAACTTGCCTTCCAGTAACGCGCGACCGAGGATCACGCCAGCCACGCCACTATCGGTTAATGCGTTAATATCGGCCAGCGAACCAATACCGCCGGACGCCTGCCACTGAATTTGCGGGTAATGCGCGGTCAGCTCGCGGTATAACGCGACGTTGGAGCCACTTAAGGTACCATCACGGCTGATATCGGTGCACAGCACATGCTTTGCGCCAGCGGCGATGTAATCATCCAGTACCTGCTCTAAGGTAATATCAGATTGCGCAATCCAGCCATGGGAGGGCAGGGTTTTCTGTCCTTTGTCGTTAATCGCCACATCCAGTGCCAGTACAATCTGCTCGCCACCGTAGTTGCGAATCCAGCCCTGCACCAGCTGTGGCTGACGAATAGCCAGGCTGCCAATGACTACCCGGCCGGCACCGGCATCAAGTAAATCAATGACATCCTGCTCGGAGCGCACCCCGCCGCCTACCTGAATATGCAGCGGTGATGCGGTCATCAATTCCTTGAGCAGTGTCAGCTGTCGTTTGCTGGCATCTTTAGCACCGGATAAGTCGACAATATGCAGCCAGTCACTGCCATCCTGTGCATACTGGTTGCGTAAGTTCAGTGGGCTGAACTGGTATTCAGTGGTCGCGTCGTAACGGCCCTGATACAGGCGCACGACAGTACCGTCTATTAAATCTATTGCCGGGATAATCACAATTGCCACTCCAGGAAATTCTGTAATAAGCGGGCGCCGGTTTTGCCGGAACGCTCCGGGTGAAACTGCGCGCCTGCGACGTTATCTTTACCAATAACTGCGGCAAAATCGCTACCGTAATGACACAGTGCCAGCGCATGCTCACCCGGCGCGACCGCAAAGCTATGAACAAAATACAGATAATCACTGCGGGTAAACCCCTTCAGCAGTGGGTGACTGCTGATATTATGCAGGGTATTCCAGCCCATATGCGGTAAGCGTAATCCGGCACTCTCCATCGGCAGTACCCGTCCCGGGATGAGGTTTAAACACGGCACGTCGCCTTCCATACTGTGGCTGGTTAACATTTGCATACCTAAGCAAATTCCCAGCAGTGGTTGCTCTAAGCCCCGTAAGGTTTCGATAAGATCACCATGCTGCAGTTGCGCCATGGCGTTGTGGGCAGTGCCGACACCCGGCAATACCACTTTATCGGCGGCTTTAATGACGGCTGCATCACGGCTGATCGTTGCCTCAACCGCAAGCCGTTTAAAAGCAAAATAAACCGAGCTGATATTGGCGCAGCCGGTATCAACAATCACCAACTGCATTACAGTACTCCTTTGGAGCTTGGCAACGCTTCGCCAGAGATAGTAATAGCCTGACGTAACGCCCTGCCAAAGGCTTTAAACAGGCCTTCTACCATATGGTGTTTATTACCGTCAGTAATCGATAAATGCAGGGTGATCAGCATCGCATCGCTCAGTGAGCGGAAAAAGTGCGGCACCATTTCCAGATTAAGACCACCGACGCTGCCTTCGCCTAAGTTGGCATCGAATTTAAACAATGGCCGGCCGGACAGATCCAGCACACACTCAGCACGGCACTCATCCATTGGCAGCACAAAACCAAAGCGGTTAATACCACGCTTATTGCCAAGCGCCTGTTTAAGGGCCTGACCCAGCGCCAGTGCGGTATCTTCGACACTGTGGTGATCATCAATATGCAGATCGCCGGCAACTTTTACCTGCAGTGAAAAGCCGCCGTGGGTGGCAATTTGCTCCAGCATATGGTCAAAAAAGCCGACGCCGGTATTAAAGCTGTTGTTGCCACTGCTATCCAGATCAACCGTGATTTCAATATCGGTTTCGCGGGTTGTCCGGCGCACGGTGGCCTGGCGGCCCTTACTTAACAGTTGCTTGCTGATTTCGCTCCAGCCCAGGGTTTCGCGGTTATACAAAAATGAGGGCAAGCCCATATTGTCGGCAAGTTGCACATCGGTTTGCCGATCACCAATTACAAATGAATTGGTAAAGTCGATTTTCCCCTGCTGCAGGTAATCTTTTACCAGCCCCAGCTTCGGCTTGCGGCAACTGCAGTTGTCTTTTTCAAAGTGCGGACAAATCAATACATCATCAAACTGAATGCCTTGCGAGGTTAACAGCTGCATTATCTTGTCGTGCGGCGCATCAAAGGTGTCGCGCGGGAAGCTGCTGGTTCCCAGGCCATCCTGATTCGTTACCATCACCAGACGGTAACCGGCAGCCTGCAATTTCAGCAGGGCAGGAACCAGACCCGGTTCATAAGCCAGTTTTTCCAGGCTATCAAGCTGTTTGTCTACCGGGGGTTCTTCCACCATGGTGCCGTCGCGGTCAATAAATAAAATAGGCTGGCCACTCATGAGCATTCTCTCTTCTGTTGATTTTTATAGTCAGGCATTGCAGTTGAAAAATACTGTTGCATGGTTGTTATCAGGCGCTGCATTTCTGCAGGGCTGCCAACAGACACTCGTACCACCTCTGATAGCCCCTGCTGACTTGACTGATTGCGGATCAATATATCGTCTTGTATCAGGGCTGCGACACAGTTGGCGGCATCAGTCACCTGCAGCAGGACGTAATTAGCGTTGCTTGGCCAGATTTTCTGTACGCCCGGCCACTGCGCCGCCGCCGTAATAAAGTCGTTTCGTAACTGGTTAATGCTGGCAACACTTTGCTGCATTTGCGCTATGCCTGAGGCAGACAAAGCCTGAGCAGCAATCTGGGCCACCGGTTCGGCGATGGGATAGGGTGCGATCATTTTTTTCAGCGCATTAATAATATCTGGTGCAGCCAGGGTAAAGCCACAGCGCAGCCCGGCCAGGCCAAAGGCTTTGGACAGCGTGCGCAGCACCACTAAATGCGGGTAGTGACACAGCAGTGGCACTACTGATGCTTCAGGGGCAAACTCAATATAGGCTTCGTCTACGACAACCAGTGCTTTGTCTTTGAAATGCTCCAGCACCGCGATAATCTGCTGGCGTGGAATCAGATCACCGGTGGGATTATTCGGACTGCAGATAAATATCAGTTTTGGCTCTGTCGCAAAAATGCCGTCAAGATCCAGTTGTTCAGTATTAAGCAGCAGTATCCGGTTCACAGCAATCTGGTTACTTTCGGCACTTATTGCATACATGCCATAAGTGGGTGGGCAGATGGTAATACTGTCAGTTTTTGGTTCGCAAAAGCTGCGGATCAGTAACTCAATGCCTTCATCTGCCCCCCGGCTGACCAATACCTGTCCTGGCGCTACGCCGGCGTAAGCTGCGTAGGCGTCAATGACTGCTTTGGGCTGACATGACGGATAGCGGTTAAAAGTGCCGTTAAGCTGATAGGCTGGCGCCAGTGCATTTTCGTTGGCATTAAGCCAGACGGCGCCACCACTCATGCTGCTGCGGGCAGAGGCGTAGGGCACCAATTCTTTCACAATTTGTCTGGCCATATAATTAATGCCAGAAGAGGTTATATCAGACATGCTTTGCTCAGCCCTTATCAAAAATTGGTTAATGCTGCCAGGCGCAGCCGCACGGCATTGGCATGGGCATCCAGACTCTCTGCCTCTGCCAGCGTGACAATCGCCGGGCCGATATTATGCATGCCTGTGGCAGATAATGTTTGCACCGTATAACGACGATAAAAGTCAGTTAATGATAAACTTGATACCGTTTTACTGTAGCCGTAAGTCGGTAGCACATGATTGGTACCGCTGGCATAGTCGCCGGCTGACTCTGGTGTCCACTGGCCAACAAAGATACTGGCCGCACTGTGAAACTGGTCAATTAACTGCTCGTCAACCGCCGTTTGTACAATTAAATGCTCCGGGGCATAGGCATTGGTAACATCAACAGCCTCTGCCAGATCAGTGGTTAAAATATACCGGCTATGGCTCAGCGCGGTCCGGGCGATAGCCTGGCGCGGTAATTCAGCCAGCTGGCTGGCTACTTCGATTTGCACAGCATTAATAAGCGCGGCACTGTCACTGACTAAAATAACCTGGGAGTCAGGACCATGTTCAGCCTGTGACAGTAAATCGGCAGCAACAAAAGCCGGATTGGCGCTATCGTCCGCCAGCACTAATACCTCAGACGGGCCGGCAGGCATGTCAATTATAGCGCCCTGCGGATCCTGGCTGACCTGTTGCTTGGCTTCTGTGACGTACCGGTTACCCGGGCCGAATATTTTATCAACTTTAGCAATGGTCTCGGTGCCATAGGCCAGGGCAGCAATCGCCTGGGCGCCACCGATAGTATAAATCTCGCTGATCCCGCAAAGCTCAGCGGCATACAGGATTTCCGGCGCAATATCCTCTGCAGCTGGTTTGCCGGGTGGCGTTACCAATACCGGACGCGGGCACCCGGCAAGCTGGGCCGGCACACCTAACATCAGTACTGTAGACGGTAACGGAGCGCTGCCACCCGGAATATAAAGGCCTACAGCGCTTATTGGCCGGTGTTTTAACTGACAGCTAACACCCTGGCTGGTTTCCACCTCGATATCACGGGGCAGCTGGGCTGCATGGAACTTACGAATATTGTCATAAGCAAGCTCAATTGCAGCTTTACGGGCAGGCAACAATGTAGCCAGAATACTGGCTTTTTTGCTGTCGCTAAGTCGCAGCGGATTGTAGGACAAGCCATCAAATTGCTGACTGTACTCACGTAATGCGCTGTCACCCCGCTGTTTCACGGCGCTGATAATATTTGTTACCTGTCCGGATAAGTCTGCTGTGTCAGCCAGTTCAGGCCGGGCTAACGCCGCACGCTGCTGGGCAGCATTCAGCTGTGGCCAGTTGAACAGGGTTGCCGAGGTTGTCGCCATGGTTACTCCATCATTTTTTCAATTGGCAGCACTAAGATCGAGCTGGCACCCAGCGCCTTTAACTGCTCCATCGTCTCCCAGAACAAGGTTTCACTGCTGACCACGTGAATGGCGACCATATTGTCATTGCCTGCCAGCGGCAGCATGGTTGGGTTTTCAGCACCAGGCAGTAGTGCGATCACCTGCTCCAGCTTTGCGCGTGGCGCATGCAGCATGATGTATTTACTTTCATTCGCCTGCATTACGCCATTAATCCGGGGCATCAGCTTGTTTATCAGTTTAAGCTGCTTGGTATCAGTTAACGCTTTGCGTTGAATAAGCACCGCTTTACTGCGGTAAATCACATCCACTTCTTTTAAACCGTTGGCCTCGAGGGTGGCACCGGTTGATACCAAATCACAGATGGCATCTGCAAGCCCCGCTCGTGGCGCCACTTCAACCGACCCTTTTAAAGTCACTATCCGGGCAGTGACGCCTTGTTGCTTTAAATAGCGGCCCAGTAAGCGAGGGTAGGTGGTGGCGATAGTTTTGCCCTCTAATGTTGCCGGGCCCTGATATTCGTCTTCCTGTGGCACAGCAATCGATAACCGGCAACCGCCGAAATCCAGTCGCTTGAGTACCGTGTAATCGTAACTGTCATTATCCAGTTGCCGCTGTAACGACTCTTCCTCCAGCACATTTTCACCGACAATACCCAGATCGCAGACGCCATCCATCACCAAACCCGGAATGTCATCGTCGCGTACCCGCAGAATATCGATGTCCATATTCTCAACATGGGCAATCAGCCGCTGCTCACGTAAATTGATTTTTAGGCCGCAGCTGGTAAGAAGAGCCTGGGAATCAACGGATAACCGACCTGACTTCTGCATTGCAATACGTAAGCGTTTACTTTCTGTTGCCGGACTCATAATGGTCTCCATGACGATAACTGATAAAGATAAATACAATAAACAAAAACCCCGGGCCTGGGCTCGGGGTTTTTAAGTCGTTACCACCAGAGCGCCAGACTTCAGCCCTCCGGAATACCGGACGGCTAGTGCCTGTGATGATGGTGCAGGGTAGTAACGTTAAACATAGACCGCATCTCTCTGGTTAATTGCTATACAAGTTACCGTTGAAAGAGTAAAAGTGCAAGGGTGTCGCTTGCAATAACTTTTCAGGGTGTGCTTTTTAAGTGCATGATTAATTAAAGATTATTAATTTAACTGGTGGTTTTGACTGTATTTATTTTTTTCTGTCCTGTCTCGTTAGTAGAATTTAATGGCTAAAATGTGGTCTAGTTGTATAGTCAATGCGTGCCGGTGTTTAAGTTTTTCAGTTCAACGCCGATAACCAGGTAGTCAGCCAAACAGGGGATTGTAATGGACGCATTTATGCCATTTATACCGCGGGTGCCAGGCACGCCGGTAGAGCCTGATCCAAAACAGGTGGTTCCGGTATTTAAAGAAGCCAGATTAAGCCCGATAAAACAAAATGAGCAGAAGTTTCTGATTCTGCGCCAGCCTGTATCCACCAAGAACAGGCGCAATGAGCAATATCCAGAACCACCTTACACTACTCCGGAAGAAGACCAGCATGTCGATAAAGATGGCCACCTGGATATTTTTGTCTGAATTTTTCTGCTGATAAAGGCATAATAGCGCTCTTTTAATCAGCAGGTAATGTTGTGACACGCTTATCTCTCAGTCTGAACCCGCTAAAGCATGAGTAGCAATCTTGCCAGACAAGTGCTGACGGCTTTTGCGCAAAATGGCAAACTGGCCAGCCATATTTCCGGTTTTAATCCGCGTCAGGCCCAGCTGGAAATGGCTGAAGCGGTTGCCAGCGCAATTAGTGATAACAGCGCACTGGTCGTCGAGGCTGGAACCGGCACCGGTAAAACCTATGCTTATCTGGTGCCGGCGTTACTGGCCGGTAAAAAGGTGATTTTGTCCACCGGCACCAAAAATCTGCAGGAACAACTATTCCTGCGCGACTTGCCAAGAGTGCAGCAGGCACTGGCCAGTCCGCTGCACACGGCACTGTTAAAAGGGCGGGCTAATTACCTGTGTCTGTTCCGGCTGGAGCAACATTACAATCATGTGCCGGTTCAGGATGAGCAACTGATCCAGGATTTAACCCTGATTAAAAAGTGGTCCGCTGAAACTCAGTCAGGTGATATTGGTGAGCTGACTTATATCAAAGAAGATTCCAAAGCATTGCCTTATGTAACCAGTACGACGGATAACTGTCTGGGTAAAGACTGTCCGGTGTATGAAGACTGTCACTTACTTAAAGCCCGGAAAAATGCGCAGGCTGCTGATTTAGTTGTGGTAAATCATCATTTATTTTTTGCAGACCTGGCATTAAAAGATACCGGCTTTGGTGAGCTTCTGCCGCAGATGGATGTGATTATTTTCGATGAAGCCCATCAGTTACCTGATATTGCCAGCGAATATTTTGGTGAGCAGGTATCCAGCCGTTTACTGCTGGATTTATGCCGTGATTTAGAACTGGCCTGTAAGACAGAGCTGAGGGATCATCCTCAGTTAGTCAAAGTTGCGGAAAAGCTCGCCAGTCTGGTTCGTGACTGGCGTCTGCAGTTTGCGGCTGAACCCGCGCGGGGTAACTGGCGCGATCTGGCAAGCCAGGCGCCGATGCAGACTGCTCTTACCCGGGTCAATGATGCTATTGATATGCTGTACCAGGTATTAAAAAACAGTCTGGGACGCAGCGATACCGTTGACAGCGTATTTGAGAGGCTGGCTCAGCTGAAAAAACGCTTGCTGAAAATGCAGGATTTAAACCAGACCGGGGTAAGTCTATGGTATGAAACCAGTCGGTTACACGTTAATTTACATTTAACGCCGCTGAGCATTGCGAAGCGCTTCAAAGCGATAGTGGCTGCTGAATCGCGAAGCTGGATTTTCACCTCTGCCACCTTGTCGGTTAACGAAGGTTTCAGTCATTACACCGCCCAGATGGGGCTGGATGAGGCAAAAACACTATTGCTGCAAAGCCCTTTCGATTACGCCCGCCAGGCAATGTTATGTCTGCCACGCTACCTGCCTGAACCTCATCAGCAGCAAATGGCGCCAGCACTATTAGCGCTGGCAGTGAAGCTGATTAAAGCAAATAACGGTCGCTGTTTCTTTTTATTTACCAGCCATCGTATGCTGCAGTGGATGGCCAATGCGCTGCCAGAGCAAATCAGTCAGCCGGTGCTGGTCCAGGGCACGACTGGCAAACGCCTGTTGCTGGAACAGTTCGTCACGCTGGATAATGCCGTGTTACTGGGCACCGGCAGCTTCTGGGAGGGCGTTGATGTGCGTGGTGACACACTAAGCTGCGTTATTATTGATAAACTGCCATTTGCTTCGCCGGACGATCCCTTGCTGCAGGCGCGCAGCGAAGACTGTCAGCGTGGTGGTCTTGATCCTTTCAGCACAGTACAGTTGCCGCAGGCGGTCATTACCTTAAAGCAGGGCGTGGGCCGGCTTATCCGGGATGTCACCGACCGGGGGGTGCTGGTCATTTGCGATAACCGGTTAGTAACCCGGCCCTATGGCAGTGTATTTTTAAAAAGTCTGCCACCGATGCGCCGTACCCGTTCATTGGACGATGCAGTGGCATTTTTACAACAAACAAGACAGGAAGACTAAGGTGAAGTTACTGGCATTAGATACCTCAACTGAAGCATGTTCGGTGGCGCTGCTCATGCAGGGCGATATTCTTGCTCTGGATGAGGTCTGTCCGCAGCAGCACAGTAAAAGAGTGCTGCCAATGATTGATAGTCTGTTAGCCGAAGCCGGCCTTAACTTAACCAGCCTGGACGGCATTGTGTTTGGTCGCGGTCCTGGTAGTTTTACCGGTGTGCGGATTGGGGTTTCGGTGGCCCAGGGCCTGGCATTTGGTGCTGATTTACCGGTATTTGGTGTCTCGACATTAGCGGCAATGGCCCAGGCAGCAGTGCGGCTGCATCAGGCCAGTCAGGTAGTCGCCGCTATCGATGCCAGAATGGCAGAGGTTTATCTGGCAAGTTATCGCACTGATCATAATGGCCTGGTGCAGCAACTTACCGCTGAGCAGGCGATTAAACCCCCCTTGCTGGCGCCACTGGGTTTAACCGGCGAGGTCATGGCGGTAGGTACCGGCTGGCAAACTTATGCCGCTGAATTGCAACAGGCACAGTCAGCCAGGATTGCCGACGATATCCTGTATCCGTCGGCGCGGGATATGCTGACATTGGCCCGGCCCGCCTTTTATGCCGGCGCTTTTGTTGTTGCTGAACAGGCAGAAGCCAGTTATGTGCGCGACGAAGTCAGCTGGAAAAAATTGCCTGGCAGATAAAATACTTGGCTAAAGTGGTAAACGGGTTATAATTACCGCAGTTTGTTTAGGTTGAAGATGTGATGAGCCTGACTGTTAATCAAAGCCTGAATGCCCCCGCTAACGTCGCCACTGTCTTTGCCGGCAGCGAGCAGCGCAGGGCAACTATATCTGCTGATAATGCTCAGTCTGCACCGGCCAGTGCTGGCTCTGGTGTCCGCGCCAGCCAAAAGGTCATTAATCAACTGGATAACGAACGTAACCAGCGGAGCAACTTTCAGAACAGCACCGGCACTCGCGCTCAGCAAGCCGTTGCCGCCTACCAGAGCCAGCAGAATGAGCAGCGTCGTGCTGAGGTTCAGTTACTAATGGGCGTTGATCTTTACGCCTGAACTAATCCAGCTGTCGTTAACTCGCGTAGTTATCCCATAATAAAGTCGTTATATGCTGCGGTGCAGCATCAGTATAAGGATATATTATGGCTAAAACCTGTTTGATAACCGGTGCCAGCTCTGGTCTTGGCAAAGCGACCGCATCGCTTTATGCCAGCAAAGGTTGGCAGGTGTACGCAGTTGCCCGTTCAGCAGATAAATTGGCTGAGCTCGCGGCAAAGCATGACAATGTTAAACCGGTCAGTCTCGATGTCACAGACAGCGTGGCGCTGGCAAGCTGGGCGACTGCCTTACCTGACGGTCAGACATTTGACGTTGTTATACTAAATGCCGGTACCTGCGAATATGTTGATGTGGCAGACCTTGATCTGGCTGCATTCGAGCGTACGTTTGCTGTCAATGTACAGGGAGTCGTGTGCTGTACCCGCTACCTGCTGCCTTTACTGAACAAAGGGCAGCGTCCTACCCTGGCAATTGTCAGTTCAATGTCACATTTTTTTCCGTTCACCCGAGCCGAAGCCTATGGCGCCAGCAAGGCCGCAGTGGCCTATTTCGCTGACAGCCTGCGGGTTGATTTGGCCGATACTGATATTAATGTCTGCCTGATTGAACCCGGCTTTATCGATACGCCGCTGACCCGGCAGAATGATTTTGATATGCCATTTCTGATGGACGTGACAGTGGCGGCCAACCGGATCCTCGATGGGATCAGTGCAGGAAAAAGCCGGCTGCGCTTTCCGCGCCGGTTAAGTTTTATATTAAAGACACTGAGCTTGTTGCCTTATGGTTTGCGCAACAAACTGGCCAGCAAGATGAGACAATAATGAACACGTTCAGTACGACGACAGCAGAAGGGTATCTGACACCCCATCAGGGTATTCACTGGCGATCAATTATCGGCTTTGAGCTGGCCTGGCTGGCGCTGGTTTATTTTCAGGGTATTGCAGCACTGCCGGCAGTAGCTTATTTGTTGTTCGGTTTGTACCATCTGCCTAACCGGGCCAGGCTGGCGGTTATTATTATCGCCGCATCCGGCATCATGATAGACAGCGTACTGGTGACGTTAAATGTGATGTCCTTTAGTGACAGCAGCTTATTGCCTGGTTGGTTTATATTAATCTGGTTGCTATTCGCGCTGGCGGCGGTTGAGACCATGGCCGGCTTTCTGCGACCCTGGTGGCTTGGGTGGTTGCTTGGTGCAACCGGTGGTCCTTTATCCTATCTGGGTGGCGCGACACTCAGTGGCGGGGAATTGCAATTTCCACTGGCTCCCTGGTCTTTTGTCATACTGGTAGTGGTCTGGGGATTCATTGGTATCATACTGGGATACAGCAGGAGGTTATATGCGCAGACTGATAAGTAGTATCGTTGCCCTTGGTTTTGCTGGCCTGGTGGCAGCGACGCCTGATCTGACAACCGTCGGAGAGGGCAGTTACCGTTATTTATTCTGGCAGCTTTACGATGCCAGACTGGCCAGCGCTGATGGCACCTTTAGCGATTACCAGCAAAGCCGGCCGCTGCTGCTTGAGCTGACTTATAAGCGCGAGATCAGCAAACAGGAGTTTATCGATGCAACAGTGGAGCAATGGCAGAAGCTGGATAACAGCACGGCGCAGCAGCAACAGCAGTGGGCTGAGCGGCTTCGTGAGTTGTGGCGTGATGTGGAAGAAGGAGACCAGCTGGCGGCGTTGTTAACGAAGCAGGGCCAGGTGCAGTTCTTCTTTAATGGCACAGATATCGGCACTGTGCAGGATAAGGCATTTGCTCCTGCGTTTTTTGATATCTGGTTGCACCCGGACACAATGGCACCGGATTTACGTCGAAAGCTGATCGCCGCTGAGTAAACAGCTCAACAAAATCGATTTGTTGCCAAGCAGAACACCTCGATCCGGTATCAGTAAATTATCAGCTACTGAGCGTGTTGAATATAGCGAATCAGCTTTTTGGCAATGCTGGTATTATCCATAAAGCCCTTAAATTCATCAGCGTTTTTGCCGTAGGCCATAACCTGTACATCTGCTGCGGTATGGCCACCGCTGGTCCAGCCGGTAAATGAAGCGTCACTGATAAACCGCAGGACCTGGCTGCGCGCGACCTTATCATCGGTATTTTGTAATGCTGACAGCAGCAACTGCAGTTGTGCCTGTTCGAGGGTGATGCCTGTCAGCGCAGTGTACCGCTCGCTAATCTGCTGAGGATCTTGTAATTGTTGTAATTGTTTTACTATTTCTCTGCCGGTTGCCTTCACTTTTTTAATGACATCGGGCCGCCACTGATATACGCCGTGCGCCCCTAACGATAAGCCGCCGGTTTCATGATCAGCAGTCACAATTAATAGGGTGTCCGGATTGGCATCAACGTAAGCTCTGGCAACACTGATGGCTTTGGCAAAGTCATTCATTTCAGCCATAGCACAGGCAATATCATTGTCATGACCGCACCAGTCAATCTGACTGCCCTCTACCATCAGCACGAAACCCTGCTTTGCAGGCGACAATAATTGCAGCGCTTTTTCCGTCAGCGGCGCCAGCATGCCATCATTGTCAGAATTGAGCACCGCCGGTAAACCACTTTCAGCCAGTAACGCCATGGCGGGCAAACGGGTCAGTGTACTGAGCTGACGGTAATCGTCGGTATACTGATAGCCAAGCTCAGTGAAGCCCTGCACCAGGTTTCGATCGTCCCGGACAAAATAATCAGTGCCGCCACCAAAAATTAAGTCAGCTACCGGTTTGCCATTAATCCGGTAGTCCAGATACATATCTGCAATATCATTCATATTGCGCCGGCTGCTGCTGTGAGCCAGAAATGCTGCCGGAGTAGCGTGATTAACCTGAGAGCTGGCAACAATACCATTGGCTTTACCCAGACGTTTTGCAAGCTGCATCATGGTGCCAATCGGGATATGTTGCCGGTTAACGGCAATAGCCCCGTTAAAGCTTTTTATCCCGGTGGCCAGCGCAGTGGCAGCAGCAGCAGAGTCTGTGACCAGGGTCTCATCATCCGGATAGGTACTGGCCATCCCGGTCAGCAAATCATCATAAACGGTATTAGCCACTGTGGCATCGGCAGGATTATGCTGATAATAACGGTACGCTGCCACATAGGATGGCCCCATACCATCACCAATCATATAAATAATATTTTTTGGTGCAGCAACACTGACAACGGGCAACAAACTGGCTATTGCCAGCGATAAAACAGCAGTACGCATCGGATAAACCTGTAGTGGCACGGAAATGGGGCAAGTGTACGTCAACTTGTCAAGCCAACCAAGCAGCTTGAGACAGGCTGGCTTTTTTTCAGGCAAATTGTCAGTTACGTGTTTTGCTGGACAATTTTCAGCCTTGCAGGCTATCTTAGAACCAATACGTTGTACTGTGGTCATAACCGTATGATGTCTAGCATACTGAGTAGTTGTAAAAGGAAGCTATGAGAAAAATAATAACAAACATAGTACTGGCAGCAGGCCTTAGTCTGGTCTGGCAAACGGTGGCAAACGAAGCTGATCCACGTCAAAAATTAAGCGAGCTGGCCCACAGCAGTGTCCGCAGCGCCGAGCACATCGCCCGCAACCAATACCGTAACCCGGCTGATACCTTGTATTTTTTTGGGATCAGGCCTGATATGGCGGTGCTTGAAGTATGGCCGGGCCGCGGCTGGTACACTGAAATTCTGGCGCCCTATTTAAAAGAGCAGGGACAGTTCACTATCGCCCAGTTCCGGCAGGACGATGGTACGTTAAAAGATGAACGGGCGAAATTCTGGGCCCGGCTCAGTGCCGCATTGTCAGAAAAAATCACTGAGCAGCAGGATTATTTTGGCCCTGTTCATCAGATAGAACTTGAACCTCCGTATTTTGAACCGGCGTTGGCAGCCGAACAATTTGATATGGTATTGTCTTTTCGTAATGCTCATATATGGGATGAGAGTGGCCATTTGTCGGCGACACTGCAGAGTTTATATGATCTGATTAAACCCGGCGGCGTATTGGGTCTGGTTGAACATCGGGCTGCACCGTTATCTGATACAACCAGTGTGGCCGTAGAGGGCTATCTTGATGAGGCTTATGTTATCGAAGCCGCTGAGCAGGTTGGATTTCAGCTGGTGGCACGCAGTGAAATCAATGCCAATAAGCTTGATAGTAAAGACTACCCCAAGGGAGTGTATACCCTGCCACCGACGTTGGCCTTAGGGAATGTTAACCGGGACATGTACCTGGCAATTGGCGAAAGTGACCGGATGACGCTGAAATTTATTAAGCCCTGAGCACAACGCTGACAAGCCACCATTATTGTTCTAATTGTGCAGGGCGGCTAATTATGGGATGATTGGCGCTAGAGTAAATACTCAGTATTAGGCTTTTTATCCGGCAGTAATCCTCAGACAGTTATTGCAGGCAGCCATATAAATAACTATAAAATAATAACCTTAACAAAAAGGAGAGGACGGTGGATAAAGTTTGGTTGAAGCGTTACCCGTCAGGTGTGCCCGCAGAAATTGATGCTGATCATTACCCTTCGCTGCTCGATATCTTTTCCCAGAGTATTAGTCAGTATGCCGACAGAACGGCGTTTATCAATATGGGGAAAAGTATCACTTATCGTGAACTGGACAAACTCAGCAAAGCTTTTGCTGCCTATTTACAAAAAGACCTTGGCCTGAAAAAAGGTGACGCTGTCGCCATCATGATGCCAAATCTGTTGCAATATCCAGTCGTGCTAATGGGCGTTTTACGTGCCGGTTGTACCGTGGTCAATGTCAACCCGCTTTATACGCCGCGAGAATTGCAACACCAGTTATCAGACTCCAAAGCTAAAGCGATAGTCATTGTTGAAAACTTTGCCCATACCCTGGCTGCGGTCGAAAAACAACTGCAAGTGGAACATGTTATTCTGACCAAAATGGGCGATATGCTGGGCCTGGTTAAAGGCAGCATTGTCAACCTGGTGGTTAAGCATGTTAAAAAGCTGGTACCGGCATATAAACTCAGCAAATTTGTTATGTTTAATGCGGTGCTGGAAAAAGGCCAGCATTTAAAGTACCAGAAGCCAGAGATTGGCGGCGACGATATTGCTTTTCTGCAGTATACCGGTGGCACAACCGGCGTGTCGAAAGGGGCGATGTTAACGCATCGCAACATGGTGGCGAATCTGGAACAGTGTACTGCTTTTCTGGATAGTTTCCTTGAACATGGCAAAGAGCATGTGGTTACTGCGTTACCGCTTTATCATATCTTTGCCTTAACCGCCAATTTCTTTACTTTCTTTAAGTTTGGTGGCACTAACTTACTGATCACCAACCCAAGAGATATGCCCGGTTTTGTTAAAGAGCTTGCAAAGTTTCCGTTTACTGCCATTACCGGCGTCAATACCCTGTTTAATGGCCTGCTGAATACTCCGGGCTTCGCTGAGTTGGATTTCAGCCGGTTAAAACTGTCATTAGGGGGCGGCATGGCGGTACAGCGGCCGGTGGCAGAACGCTGGAAAAAAGTCACAAAAACCCGCTTACTTGAAGGTTACGGTTTAACAGAGTGCTGTCCGCTGGTGACATTAAGCCCGTTTGATCTGGATGATTTTAACGGTAGTATTGGTTTACCTGCACCATCGACCCTAATCCGATTAATCGATGAAGACGGCAATGAGGTTGCGGTCGGAGAGCCGGGTGAAATGTTGGTCAAAGGGCCTCAGGTCATGCTGGGGTATCTGAACCGGCCTGAAGAAACGGCGAAAACGATCAAAGATGGCTGGCTTTACACCGGGGATATTGCCACGATGGACAAAGAAGGCTTCTTCTACATCGTTGACCGGAAAAAAGACATGATTATTGTTTCCGGCTTTAACGTGTTCCCGAATGAAATTGAAGAAGTGGTGGCGATGGACGAAAAAGTGCTGGAAGTTGCCGCTGTCGGTGTGGCAAACGATAATTCCGGTGAAGTTGTCAAAGTTGTGATCGTTAAAAAAGACCCGACACTGACAGAAGAGCAGGTAATAGCCCACTGCAAACAACATTTAACGGGCTACAAGGTACCAAAACTGGTAGAATTCAGAGACGAATTACCAAAAACCAATGTGGGTAAAATTCTGCGGCGTGAATTGCGGGATTAATCCAAAGCCGGCATCTGCCGGCTTTGTTTTTTATGAGAAGTTTTGATGAGTTATTTGCTAACCGATAATCTTAGTCTGGCTCAGTATTGTCAGCATGCAGCCAGTCAGCCGGTACTGGCTGTTGATTCTGAATTTATCCGCCAGAGTACGTTATATCCCAAGTTGGGGCTGATCCAGTTGTTTGACGGTAAACAGCTGGCCCTGATTGACCCGCTTGCCATTACTGACTGGCAGCCGCTGGCACAGTTGTTTGCCGATGAAACCATTGTCAAAACCCTGCATTCCTGCACCGAAGATCTGGAAGCACTGGCAACGATTGGGATTACCCATATTCAACCGCTATTTGATACCCAGCTGGCAGCAGAGTTGTTAGGCTGGGGCAGCAGTATCGGCTATGCCAGGCTGGTCGAACAGGCAACCGGTCAGGTATTAGATAAAAGCGAGTCACGAACTGACTGGCTGGCCCGGCCGCTGGCGGCAAAGCAGTTAGAATACGCTGCCAATGACGTGACGTATTTACTGCCCCTGTATCAGCATCTAATGGCACAGTTTACTAATCCGGCACACCTGCCGTTGTTGCTTGCCGAAGGGCAGCAACTTCAACAGCGAAGAGCAAATCCGCTGCCTGCCCGCTTTAAGTATCTTGAAATGAAAAACAGTAGCCAGTTACGTAGCCGTGAGTTGGCGGTATTACGGGAATTAGTTGCCTGGCGGCTGGAATATGCGGCAAGCCGTGACTTGGCGCTTGGCCTGGTTATTAAAGATTTTCAGTTGCTGGAACTGGCAAAACGCAAACCCGGTTCTGTCGAGAGTTTATTAAATATCCCCGGGTTGGCCAGCCGCGATTTGCGTCGTCATGCCAAAACACTGATCGATTTAATTGAGCTGGCAAAACAGTTGCCACAAGAAAATTGTCCGCAAGCCTTTTACTATCCCGAACATTTTCCGGGTGAAAAAGCTGTGCTGGCTGAACTGACTCAGGCAGTAAAAGACACTGCTGCTGAAACAGCCATTCCTGCTGCTTTTATCTCAATCCGACGGCAGATGCATGAGTATTTTAACTGGTGCTGGCGGGTAACCGATGAAGAACGGGTATTGCTGCCGATACCTGAATATCTAACCGGTTGGCGCCAGCAACTGTTGCTGCCCCGCTTACCCAGGCCGGCTCAGGTAAGCGATATCATAAATGATCTGTAAATAACGTTGTTATTAATAAATCAGATCAATAGAAAATTTTGGTTAATTATGGCGAAAATCTGCATTAAAAAAATATGATCCCTTTTTGTTTGCTGCGGCGTAACTGTTGCGCACCTATTAACAAAAGGGTAATAACCATGAAAGGAATACTAAAATTTGCCGTACCGGCTGTTTTAACTTTATCACTTGCAGGTTGTTTTGACAGCGATACAGATTTACCAACACCGACCCCACCGCCACCTCCGCCGCCGGTGGTTGACGCTACATTACGGGTGGTGCATGCATCTTTTGATGCCCCTGCGGTCAATGTCAGTGTGAACGGTAATGTGGTTATTGAAAATCTGGCCTATGGTAGAAGTTCCGGGAGTTTCAGCTTACCGCCAGCAAATTATGCTGTGGCCGTTGACGCCATATTACCGGGTGACGGTAACACCGCTACCGTGATTAACGTGCCCGAGCTTGCTCTTGCCGAAGCAACCAATTATAAGGTGTTTGCTGTTGGTCTGGTTGCAGATGAAACGCTGGCCCCCCTGGTTGTCAGCTCTGATATTGCGGATTTAGCTGCCGGTAATGTCAGACTTCAGGTAGTACATGCTGCCTCTGCGGCACCTGCCGTCGACATTCATGTCACGGCGCCGGATGAAGCGCTTGGCGCTCCGCTTGATACACTGGCATTCACCGAATTTACCCAGGCGGTTGATGTACCTGCCGGGAATTACAGGGTAAGGATTACGTTGCCGGGTACTGATACTGTGGTGTTTGACAGCAATACCCTGGAGCTGACAGCTGGTACCGATTTAGTGGTTGCTGCCATCAACAGCGAATATTCAGGCGCATCGCCGGTATCGCTTATTGCAGTAACCCCAGAGGGTGAGGTCATACCTGTGCTGGATGACGGTGCAACCTCGTCGCTGCGGGTGGTGCACAATGTGTCAGACGCACCGGCGGTTGATGTCGTGGTAAATGATAACTTCGCTGAACCACTGGTATCAGACTTAGCTTTCCCTGACTTTACCGGTTATGTTACTCCGGCGCCGGGTGATTACAACGTCAAAGTCGCCGTTGCCAACACGCAAACCGCAGTGATTGATGCCGATGTCACACTGGATCCAGGCGTTTTTTATACGGTGCTGGCCGTGGGGTCCCTCAGTGACGCTGATGAATTTGCCATTGAGTCATTAGTTCTGATGGACAACACCCGCACTGTCGCAACCGAAGCCCGGGTGAGGATCATTCATGGTTCTACGTTAGCGGGGAATGTTGATATCTATGTCACTGCTGATGGCGACATCAGTAATGTTATGCCGGCATTTAGCAACGTGCCATTTAAAGCTGAAACCGGTTATGTGCCGCTGGCTGCCGGTGAGTATTTTGTTACTGTGACCCCAACCGGGACTAAAACGGCTGCCATTGAGACCGGTGCCCTAACGCTTCAAGCCAATAAAATATACACGGCTGTTGCCCGTGACGGTGCCGGCTTAATGGGCGTAGGTCTAACGGTAATGGATGGGTTTGTTCCCGAGTAACTTATAAAGACAAGCGCCACTTTAACGGTTCTGTTAAGTAGCGATCAAAATGCCCGCTTAATGCGGGCGTTTTTGTTAGTTGTGATAATAGCTGGTGGTTAATATCAGACTTTTACGATAACCCGGCCCTGTATTTTGCCAGCTAATAATGCCCGGGCTGTTTCTATTACCTGATCTAACGAAATAACCTGGCTTATCGCGTCAAAATCGCTCTGGTTAAGAAGTTCCGCTAAATGCTGCCATGCCTGCACCCGATCAGCTAAGGGCCGCATTACGCTATCAATGCCATATAAGGTTACCCCTCGCAAAATAAAGGGCGCTACTGATGAGGGGAAATCCATGCCCTGAGCCAGACCACAAGCGGCAACGGCACCACCATAGCGGGTGCTGGCGCAGGCATTGGCCAGGGTGTGGCTGCCAACACAATCCACCACCGCAGCCCAGCGTTCTTTTTGTAATGGTTTTCCCGGTTCGCTCAACTGGCTGCGCGGTATAATGTCCGCTGCCCCTAGTTTTTTCAGATAGTCGCTCTCGTCCGGGCGCCCGGTGGATGCAACGACCTGATAACCGAGTTTGGCTAATATCCGCACCGCGAAACTGCCGACACCGCCATTCGCACCGGTTACCAGCACTTCGCCTTGTTTGGGTGTGATGCCATGCCGTTGCAAAGCCAGCACACACAACATGGCGGTGTAGCCAGCCGTGCCGATGGCCATTGCGTTTTCAGGGCTTATCGACTCTGGCAGCGTAATCAGCCAACTGCTGTCCAGGCGGGCTTTTTGGGCCAGGCCCCCCCAATGTCCTTCGCCAACACCAAAACCATTTAGCAGCACCTTATCGCCTGGTGCAAATCTGGCCGACTCTGAATGGCTGACTTCACCTACCAGATCAATGCCTGGCACCATTGGAAAACGCCGAACTACCGGTGCTTTTCCGGTGATGGCCAGCGCATCTTTATAGTTGATAGTACTGGCCAGTATATTCACTGTTACATCTGCGGCCGGTAGCTGCTGTTCATCAACCTGACTTAACGTCGCATGATAACCCTGATCGTCTTTATTAATTAAAATGGCCTTAAACATCGTGGTCTCTCCGTTATGGCATGCTGTTTCGTTAGGTCCCGGCTTATCAGTTGAATGCGTTGGTTAGCTCAGCCCGGTTAGTCTAAAGTAGGTCAGGTTTATGCCGCTGGCAAGGGAGAAGGGGAAAGCCGCCGGCCGAAAAGCCACATGCCAGGGCGGGGTGATAAAGCAGCTGTAAAGCCCACATATAAAAAAAGCCCGCATCAGGCGGGCTTTTGGCAGCTTAAAGGCAAACGCGATTAGCGCTTGTCTTCAGGGAACGTCACGTTAAGCTCCAGCACCGAGATCTGATCGCCACGCTGCTCTAAGGACACCGCAATCTGGTCGGCCGGAATATCAACATATTTGCGGATAACCTCCAGAATATCGCGCTCTAACTGCGGCAGATAATCGGGGCCGTTGCGCCGTTTGCGTTCATGCGCCACAATGATTTGCAGCCGCTCTTTCGCGGTGCTGGCGGTGTTTTTCTTATTTGAGCGAAAATAGTCCAGTAATGACATCAGTTAACCTCCGAAAATCCTTTTAATAAAGCCCTTTTTCTCCACGTTCAGAAAACGGAACGGCACTTGTTCGCCTAATAAGCGCTTTATCGTATCCAGATAAGCCTGACCGGCGTCACTCTCTTTATCGAGAATAACCGGCTGACCTGAGTTAGAGGCATTAAGCACTGCCTGTGATTCCGGAATGACCCCAACCAGCTCAATGGCCAGAATCTCTTTTACATCTTCGACGCTGAGCATTTCGCCTTTCTCAACCCGCTCCGGGTTATAACGGGTGAGCAGCAAATGTTCTTTAATCCCCTCGAGCCCTTGTTCGGCGCGGCGAGATTTGCTGGATAACATGCCAAGAATGCGATCAGAATCGCGTACAGATGACACTTCAGGGTTGGTGACCACTACCGCTTCGTCGGCAAAATACAATGCCATCATGGCCCCGGACTCAATACCCGCCGGCGAGTCGCAAATAATAAAGTCGAATTCCTTGGCCAGCTCGTTTAATACGCGTTCAACACCGTCTTTGGTCAGCGCATCTTTATCCCGGGTTTGGGAAGCAGGCAAAATAAACAGATTATCAGTACGTTTGTCTTTAATCAGGGTTTGTTTTAAATTTGCTTCGCCATTGATCACATTAACAAAGTCATATACTACCCGGCGTTCGCAACCCATAATTAAGTCGAGGTTGCGCAGGCCGATATCAAAATCGACAATAACCGTTTTATGGCCGGCCAGCGCCAAGCCGGTGCCAATAGCAGCACTGGATGTGGTTTTGCCAACACCGCCTTTACCCGATGTAACCACAATAATTTTTGCCATAGTGACTATCCTTACACTAATTCAGTGATGAGTAAGCTATCGTCCTGCATCTTAATGCAGGCCGATTTGCCCCAGAATTTGCCCTGCAAACTGTCACTAAGCCAGTAATTACCAGCGATAGAGACCAGTTCAGCCTGCAGGTTATAACAATAAATACGCTTGCTGGTATCGCCACTGGCACCGGCGATAGCCTTACCTCTTAGCGACCCGTAAATATGAATATTGCCATCGGCAATCACTTCTGCACCGGCACCCACAGCACCTTTTACGATTAAATCGGTGCCTTTGGCATAAATCTGCTGACCAGAGCGGACGGTTTGTTCGACGACTTTGCTGTCCATGGTTACCGTTACCGCCGCAGGGGCAGTATCTGCCGCTGTAGCTGTAACCGCACTTGCGGCGGTTGCCTGGGTAGCTGCCGGCTCTCTGGTTTTTGTACCTGCCTTGCCAGCTTGTAATACCGCCAGACCCGCGGCATGGGCCGCAGCTTTCTGCTCAGCATTCGCCGCTGTTACGCCCACCAACACCAACTTCAGTTCAGTAAACAGGCTTTTTAACGCGGTAAAGTCGGGAGTATCACTTGCATCGCTAAGATTGAGGACAATGGGAGCCTGCAGAAAAAAGGCAGGGGCTTGCGCCAGTTTGGCGCTTAATAATTTTTGCAGGGTTGCCACGCTTAAATCAGCACAGTGCAACACTGACATAGGGAATAAACTCCCCTTCAGTTCTAACGAATTATCAGACATAAAACTATTGGCGCACGCGTTATTTTTGTCACTGCGATAAGCAGTATTATTTATGCCACTGACGCTTGGGCCAGTGCGCATTACCTGTGCTTCATGTTATAGTTTCGCCCTCGGTTAGGCAAGGTAGCGAAGACATTTATTGATGTTATGTGTTGTATATAAAAGCCCGCGTAAAGAGGGCACGTATTTATATGTGGAACGGCGCGATGATTTCAGCGCGGTCCCGGCTGCTTTGCAGAAGACCTTTGGTCAGCCCCAGTTGGTGACGGTAATTAATCTGGCACAGCGGGAACAATTAGCTCAGCTGGATATTCAGAAGTTACGGACTGCGCTCAGTGAACAGGGGTTTTATCTGCAGCTGCCACCTCCACCCGAAAATCTGCTGGCCCAGCATAAAGCCAGTATCCAGACAGAAAAAGGTTAATATGAAATTAAAATTAGCGCTAAAAAATATTGGGGTACCAGCGCTGCTGGCAACCGGCTTACTGACGCCTGTGGTCGCCGTTGCGGCCACCAGTCAGACCGGCAATACACCTGATGTTACGGCTCAGACACAACCTGAAAAGCCAAGTTTTGAGCAGTATACAGCGTTACTGCGTCAGGAAGCTGAGCAGAAAGGTTATGACAAAACGTTGCTGGATCAGGTATTCAGTTCATTAACGTTCCACGAGCGGGTAGTAAAGGCGGATCAGAGTCAGCCAGAGTTTGTTGAAACACTCAGTACCTATTTACCGAAGCGGGTCAGTGATATCCGGATCAGCATGGCGCGCGGTTTCTACCAGCAATATCTGCCAGAGCTGGAAAAAATTGGTGAAAAATATGGCGTGCAACCGCGCTTTATTGTCGCATTATGGGGCCTTGAGAGTAGCTTTGGTCGCTTTATGGGTACCTATTCGATTCCGTCAGCCTTAGCTACACTGGCCTATGATGGCCGACGTGAGAGTTTTTTCCGGCAGGAGTTTTTTAATGCGCTGGATATTCTGGCCCAGGGGCATATCAGTTTTGAAAATATGAAAGGGTCCTGGGCCGGGGCCATGGGCCAGAGCCAGTTTATGCCAAGCTCGTTTTTAGCCTATGCTCAGGATGGTGACGGCGATGGTAAGAAAGATATCTGGACTAATCAGCTCGATGTCTTTGCCTCTATTGCTAACTACCTGAAGCAGCAGGACTGGAACAATAATATTACCTGGGGCCGGGAAGTGGTATTGCCTGATGGCTTTGATACTGGTCTGGCGATTCAGCGCGGCAGCCTGGCGCGTGCTGCCTGGTTAGGGCGCTGGAATCAGTCTGCCCGCAGCCTGGCAGAATGGAATGCGTTAGGTGTGCGCCGGTTAAATGGAGAAGCGTTGCCCAATCGCGACTTGCAGGCAGCGCTTATTCTGCCTGATGGCGACGGAGGCCGGGCTTTTTTAGGCTACGATAACTATAAAAGTCTGATGCACTGGAACCGTTCTTATTATTTTGTGACCAGTGTTGGTTATCTGGCCGACCTGATTATAGCTGAGTAAAGTATGAATTATTCGCATCAGCAGCGTGATAGCAGCACGATATCGCTACCGGTAGGAAAAGTGGTCTGTATTGGCCAGAACTATCAGGACCATATCGCCGAAATGCAAAGCAAAACAGCGGCTGAACCGTTATTTTTTATTAAACCGGCCACGGCGCTGTGCCCGCTGGCACCGGCCTTTGCTATCCCAGCCGGGCGCGGCGCGGTGCACAATGAGCTGGAAATTGCCGTATTAATTGGTAAGTCGCTGACCCAGGCGTTGCCCGAGCAGGTGGCCGAAGCGATTTGGGGTTACAGTCTGGCGCTCGATTTAACCCTGCGGGATGTGCAGGCTAACCTGAAACAGCTTGGCAGGCCCTGGGAGATTGCCAAAGGGTTTGATGGGGCCTGCCCGGTAGCCGGGTTTGTACCCGCCGCCGATATTGCCCATCCGCAGCAACTGGACTTCAGTTTAACAGTTAACGGCAGTCGGCGGCAGCAAGGTAACAGCGCAAATATGATTCGCGGGATCAGTCAGTTAATCAGTGAAATGTCGCATCATTTTACTTTGCTGGCAGGTGATATCGTGCTGACAGGCACGCCGGCAGGTGTCGGGCCGTTACACAAAGGTGACGAGCTGCAACTGCAGCTGGCCGATTATTTTACTGTCACGACCAGGGTAAGCTGAGCATGGCATTAGCAGAGCGTTACTGGGAAACCAAAACCCTTGATGAGATGAACACCGAGGAGTGGGAGGCATTGTGCGATGGCTGTGCAAAATGCTGTCTGAATAAATTTATTGATGATGATGAGGCGCAGGGGCCTACCGCTGTCCTGCATGCCGATGAGCAGGTGCATTACACTAATATCGCTTGTCGTTATCTGAACAGCCATAAGTGTGAGTGCACTCAGTACAGCCAGCGCAGCGTGCTGGTACCCGACTGCATTGCACTGACCAAAGCTAATTTAAAAGATATTTTCTTTATGCCGACCAGTTGCAGTTACCGCCGCTTACACGAGGGGCGCGGTTTACCCGGCTGGCATCCGCTGCTAAATGGTGGCAAGAAAAGTCTGATGCACAAAAAGCAAATGTCGGTACGCAATAAAACCCTCTGCGAAACTCACGTCGATATGGACAACTTTGAAGACTATATTGTGCGCTGGCCCCTGAACGATTTAGATTAACCTGAAGAGATCTTATTTTGTCGACTATGCAACAAGCCCAGCAACTGCTGCAACAGATCAACCCGGTCATGGTGCAGCTGTTTTTTTCGCTGGCAAGCGTCATTGTTTATTTTGTTATTATTGGCCGGGTTATGCCGTTGCTGTATCAGGTTATTGCCAGCAGTAAGCTTAAAGCTGAAATGAATAAGCGGGCAGCGGCGGTATTTCATCTGGTGCTGGTATTACTGCTGATAGTGGTGCTCAGTATTATCTGGGGACTGGATATCCGCGGATTACTGGTACTGGCGTCATCGATGATAGCCGTTATTGGGGTTGCCTTGTTTGCGGCCTGGAGCCTGCTTAGCAACATTACCGCATTTTTTATTTTGCTGGGGCAGAAAGCCTTTGCAGAAGGGACTGAAGTGCGGGTTATTGACGGCAGTAATTATCTGGAAGGCCGGATTGCAGAAATCAATATGTTCAGTACAGTATTGCGCACCAAAGATAACGAGCAGGTCATTTATCCCAACAGCCTGCTTATTTCCAGGCCGGTGGTCGTGATGCCAAAGAAAATCCGCAAGACAGTTAAGATTACTGCGGCAGAAAAAGCCCAGCGCTGGCGGCGGAAGATAGCAGGCAGTCAGCAGCCAGACTGATTTTCTCGTGACAGCAGAATAGGCTGCTGTTACATTCGAGCTGACGCAATAATAACACTATAACCATGTTGCCCTGATGCGCTTAAAACACATTAAATTGGCCGGCTTTAAGTCTTTTGTTGACCCGACCCAGGTTCCTTTTCCTGAGCAAATGACCGCCGTGGTCGGCCCGAACGGCTGCGGTAAATCCAACGTCATCGACGCAGTACGCTGGGTTCTGGGTGAAAGCTCGGCCAAGAATCTGCGCGGCGATGCAATGACCGACGTGATTTTTAATGGTTCGGGTCAGCGAAAACCGGTATCGCAGGCGTCGGTTGAGTTAGTTTTCGAGAATACCGAAGGCCGGCTTAGCGGCAATATGGCTGATCGGAGTGAGATCTCGATTAAGCGTCTGGTCACCCGCGAAGCCCAGTCAACTTATTTCTTAAATGGCAGCAAATGCCGCCGGCGCGATATTACCGACATTTTTCTGGGGACGGGCCTTGGACCCCGCAGCTACGCCATTATTGAGCAAGGCATGATCTCACGCCTGATAGAGTCTAAACCTCAGGAGCTCAGGGTATTTATTGAAGAGGCCGCCGGTATCTCCAAATACAAAGAGCGGCGGCGTGAAACAGAAAACCGGATTAAACATACCAGGGAAAACCTTGACCGGTTGGCCGATGTGCGTGAAGAGCTGGCGAAAAATATCGACAAATTAAAACGCCAGGCAGCTATTGCTCAGCGCTATAAAGAGTTAAAAGCACAGGAGCGCAAGCTAAAAGCTGAATTGACCACATTAAAATGGTTACGGTTTAATAATCAGTTAACTGCGCTGGAGCAACAACTCAGCAGCCAGGAAACAGAGCTGGAAAAATATCAGGCAGGTATGCAGGGCGAGCAGCGAATACTGCTTGAACTAAAAGAGCAAACCAGTGATGCAAGACAGCAAGCCGAAATGCAGCAAAGCCGCTTCTATCAGCTTGGGAATGCTATCAGCCGGCTGGAGCAGCAAATACTGCATCAGCGCCAGCAACAGCAGATGCTCAGCAGCCAGTTGCAGCAAAAACAACAGACGCTGGCTGACAGCGAGCAGTTTATTGCCGCAGAGCAACAACAACTTGATGACTTAATAAACCTGCAACAGCAACACAGCCCTGAATTAGCGCTATGCGAGGCACAACTGGCTGAGCATGAACAGCAGTTACAGCTGGCACAGGATGAGCTGGCCAGCCAGCAGCAGCTTTGGCAACAGTGGCAGCAACAGCACTTTAACCTGCGCCAGCAACAGCAACAGGCGCAGCTTCAGTGGCAAAGTACCGGTAGTCAGAAAGCACAGTATCACACTCAGTTATCACAGCGGCAGCAGCAGTTACACCAGCTGCAGCAGCAACAGCCGACAGAGCATGCCAATACGCTGGCAGCAAAACAGCAACAACTGACTGATCAAAGCAATAACGTGATGCAAACTGTCGAACAGGCCAGGCAACGGCTGGATCAGACGACAGAACACAATGCCGCCATCAGCCAGCAATTGGCGGCGCTTGGTACCCGGCAGCAGATTTTAAGCCAGGAGCAACAGCGGCTAAATGCACTGATAGCCCGTCAGCAACAACACCAGCAGGCATTACTGGCACAATTAACGGTGCAAGCCGGTTGGGCCGGCGCAGTTACCACTGCGCTGGGCGCATTGCAGCATGCAGTGGTAGATGAGGAGGCTGCAGCTGACAACCTGTGTTATGTCAAAGCAACAAGCCAGCAAGCTTTGCCTGGCACTCTGGCAAGCGTAATAACGCAGGGTTGCTATCCGGATTATTTTCAGACGATTTTGCTGGCCACTGATCTGGCGGCAGCCCGCAACCTCGCCGTTAATCTGTCAGCCGGACAATCTGTCATCACTGCGGACGGCCATTGGCTGGGAAAAAACTGGGGGCAGAGCAGCAGTGCTGACAGCACTGATTCCAACCTGCTGCGTCGTGAGCGGTTAACCGCGATTGCTGACGAGTTGGCCGCAGTGGCCGCAGAACAGGCCTTGTTAGCGGAACAGGCGACTGAGGCCCGGCAGGCTAATGTTGACGCCGCTCAGGTATTGGCGCAGCATCAGCGTTTACTGGCCGATTTGCACCAGCAGCTGCAGAAACTTGATACTGAACAGCAACTGCGGGCTCAGGCTGCCGAGCTGGCCCGGCAGCAACAATTACAGCTGGCAGCAGAATGCGAGCAACTGAGCAGCCGGCTCAGTGAACTGGAGATTGAACAGGCGCTGCTTGATGAGCGGCGCCAGCAGGCTGAATTCAGTCTGGCTGAACATGCCGGGGCCGAGCAATCACTGCAACAGGCACAACAACAGGCACAGCAGCTGTTACAACAGAACTCCCAGCGTTACGAGCAGCAAAAAGAACAGTGCCGGCAATTGCAAACCCAGTTAACCCTGGCCGAACGCCAGCAGCAAAGTCTGACGCAGAACCTGGA
>NZ_JAWVZF010000003.1:0-56715 GCF_033722355.1 Arsukibacterium sp.
CTGCGGGCCGGCGGCAACCAGGGCCTTGCCCTCAGCATTGTCAGTAAACTTAGCAAAGTTATCGACAAATCGCTTGGCCAGATCTTTTGCCTTTTTATCCCAGTCTGCCGGGTCAGGGTAAGTCGCCCGCGGATCCAGAATACCATCTTCCACGCCATGCAGATGCTTCGGCATTGCCAGATTAAAATACGGCAGTTGTACAAACTCGGCATTTTCAATGCTGCCATCTAGAATGGCGTCGATTATAGCGCGGGTAGCTTTAATCGAGATCCGCTTACCAGTGCCGTTCCAGCCGGTATTCACCAGATAGGCTTCTGCACCCGCTGCAGCCATTCGCTTGCCCAGTACTTCTGCATATTGAGTCGGGTGCAGGCTTAAAAAGGCCGCACCAAAACAACTGGAAAACGTTGGGGTAGGCTCGGTAATACCACGTTCTGTTCCCGCCAGCTTGGCAGTAAAGCCTGATAAAAAGTGATACTTAGCCTGCTCGTCAGTCAGTTTTGAGACCGGTGGTAATACACCAAAGGCATCAGCGGTTAAGAAAATGACTTTTTTAGCATGGCCGGCTTTGGATACCGGGGTAACGATATTATCGATATGATAAATCGGGTAAGACACCCTGGTATTCTCGGTTTTAGAACCATCGTCAAAATCGATAGTGCCATCAGCTGCAACACTGACGTTTTCCAGCAGCGCATCACGGCGGATAGCATGGTAAATATCCGGCTCGTTTTCTTCTGATAAATTGATGGTCTTGGCGTAGCAGCCGCCCTCAAAGTTGAATACCCCGTCATCGTCCCAGCCGTGTTCGTCATCACCAATCAGCTGGCGCTTTGGATCGGTCGACAGGGTTGTTTTACCGGTACCTGACAAGCCAAAGAATACGGCAACATCGCCATCTTTACCGACGTTGGCCGAGCAGTGCATAGACGCGATGCCTTTTAATGGCAAAAAGTAGTTCATCATTGAGAACATACCTTTTTTCATCTCGCCGCCGTACCAGGTGCCACCAATCAGCTGCATCCGTTCTGTCAGGTTAAAGGCAACGAAATTTTCAGAGTTTAAGCCCTGCTGCTGCCAGTTCGGGTTAGTGCACTTGGCACCGTTCATCACGATAAAATCTGGCTGGTAGCTTTTCAGCTCTTCATCAGTCGGCCGGATAAACATGTTTTTGACGAAGTGTGCCTGCCAGGCCACTTCAGTAATAAAGCGAACGGCTAAACGGGTATCAGCATTGGCGCCACAGTAAGTATCAACCACAAACAGACGTTTGCCTGATAACTGCTTAGTGACCAGGGATTTTAGTTCAGTCCAGACTTGTGTGCTGATGGCTTTATTGTCATTTTTGCCCTGATCAGACCACCAGACGGTATCACGGGTAGTGTCATCACGAACAATATATTTATCTTTCGGGGAGCGGCCGGTAAAAATACCGGTATCTACTGAAACCGCGCCCAGCTTGGTCAGTTTGCCTTGTTCATAACCTTGCAGATCGCTACGGGTTTCTTCCGCAAACAATAAGTCATATGACGGGTTATAAACGATTTCCGTGACATCTGTAATGCCGTATTGGCCCAGATCCAGATCGGACATGATGTAACTCCTAAGGGTACTGTAGGTAAGGGTGCAGTCTCTAGCGGACTTATTATTTATGTTATTTTTTGGGCAACAGCCTGGTTTTTGCCCAAAAAATACCCGTGCATCTTAGCGTTTTCAGCAGAAAAAAGATAGTTGAGAATGGCGCTAAAACCACACTAAACCGCGTGTTATCTGGCCTATAGCACAGTTATGCAGAAAAAACGCTTGGTTATGAAACCAGAGGGCGGGTAGTCGGTTTGGCCTGAATGAGCTCCCGCCATGGCAGTTCTGCCTGACCTATCACCATAAAATCGGGATTGGCCAGGGTTTCGCGCTGATTATAGCTAAGGGGGGCAAACTGACTGTCAAGGATTTTGCCGCCCGCTTCTTCGACAATAATGTGCACAGCGCCGGTATCCCATTCGCCGGTCGGCCCAAGCCGCAGATAACAGTCTGCTTTGCCTTCTGCAACCAGACAGCTCTTCAGGGAACAACTGCCAAGTGGAATATACTCGACCGACTGCCGCTTGCTCAGTAGCGATATGATAGGTTGTAACGGCTGGCGGCGGCTTACAGCAATTCTGAGCACTTCACCCTGCTGATGCTGATGCACCTGCATCCGGTTAATAATATTACGCTGCTGTTTAAATGAGCCATGGCCCCGGCTGGCATAGTAAAGAATATCTTCTTTTGGCCAGTAGATAACCCCCAGTGCTGGCCAGCCATGTTCTACCAGCGCAATACTTACGGCGAAATCACCACTGCGGGCGACAAATTCCTGAGTGCCATCCATTGGGTCGATTAGCCAATAACGCGGCCAGTGCTGGCGCTGTGCCAACGGTAATAAGGTGGTTTCTTCTGAAATAACAGGAATATCCGGCGTTAAATCTGACAAACGGGCAATGATTAAGGCATTGGCTTCAAGATCTGCCGTGGTCACCGGGCTGGTATCGGCTTTTTGTCCGGCTACAAAGTCACCGCTTTGATACAGCTGCCATAAATGCTGGCCGGCTTCACGGGCGGTCTGTTTTACACTCTCAAGCAGTTTGCTTAAAAACATCCGGATTTGCTTCCAGGTATTGCTGTGCCAGTAACAGGGCGGCAACGCTCCGAGCTTCGGTAAAATCAACCTGTTGTAATAACAGATCACTGTCTTGGCGCGCCCAGCTGATAAGTTCCAGCGGTTCAGGTTCATCACCCAGCTGTTGCTCAGGATATAAATCGAACGCCATAACTATATGCATTGTAGCATTAAAATATCCCGGTGCGAGCGCCAGTGACTTCAGCGGTACAAAGCGGCCGGCGCCAAAACCGATTTCTTCTTTTAATTCGCGGTTCGCTGCTGCCAGCACGTCTTCGCCAGGATCAATAAGCCCTTTGGGAAACCCCAGCTGATAATCATGGGTACCGGCACTGTATTCCCGGATCAGATAAAAATGATCAGGGTCGGGGCATGCCACTATCATGACCGCGCCGCGGCCTGAGCCCCGCATCCGCTCATACACCCGCTCTGCGCCATTGCTGAAACGCAGTTGCAACTGCTCGATTTTAAACAACCTGCTTTGCGCCACGATTTCCTGCGCCAGAATTTCCGGTACCTGTTTAGTCGTATGGCGCTGCGTCATCACTTGCCCTCTGTTACAATCTGCTGTGGCTACTATAAAACGAAAGGCAGGAAAAACCTATGCTGGACTGGGCAGAAATTGACACCGTATTACTGGATATGGATGGCACTTTGCTGGATTTGCACTTTGACAATCATTTCTGGCTGGAGCATTTACCGCTGCGCTGGTCTGAAATCAGCGGTATTACCCTGGCTGATGCCAAAGCTCAGTTGCAGAGTGAATATGCTGAATTAACGGGCAAAATACAATGGTATTGTCTTGATTACTGGGGCAAACGGTTACAATTGCCTATTACTGAACTAAAACGTGAAGTCATGGATAAAATTCAGATGCGTCCCGATGTGCCGGCATTTTTAACTGCTCTGAAACAATCCGGCCGCAATATTGTGTTAGTGACGAATGCGCACCCCGACAGCTTGTCGCTAAAACTTGAACGCACCGATTTAGCAAAATATATCGACAATCTTATTTCCACCCATGAATTTGGGGTAACCAAAGAAAGCTGGGCATTGTGGCAAAAGCTGCAACAACGGCTTGGTTTTGACAATGACACCACGTTATTTGTCGACGACAGCCTGCCCATTCTGACCGCCGCTAAACACTTTGGCATTAAGCATTTACTGGCTGTGGCAAACCCAGACAGCCGGCAGCAAACCAGAACTATTAGTGAGTTTCCGGCAATAACTGACTACACGCCGTTATTGCCGGATATTCTGGCCCATTCCAAATTAAAGACAGAGGCAAGGTAAACGCTGCTACCGGCGCTAAAATCTGATGGTATAGCGACCTTGTTCATCGGGTCGGCCGACAAACTGCATCGCCTGATGGACTTCCTGTGGCAGACTGGCTTCCGGCTTCAGGGTGCCATTTACGGTCAGGCGGTTGTTTTCGACAGCTGCTGTTACCGCCAGACCCAGACTGTTATTGCCATCGGTTATCACAACCGGGCTGCCGTCCTGACAGCGTAAGTCAGCAACAATACTGTTTAGTTCCAGCCAGGTTCCGGTTGGCGGCTGCAGCCTGGCATCCAGCCAGCTGGCATTCCCCTCAAGGCTCTTGCACCAGGGTTCGCCCTGCTGGAATTGCTGCACCTCAACCATCAGCTCACCTGTTGCAACGACCGGTAACGGTAATTTTATCAGTGGTAACAACTGACTGACCGGTAACCGCACCAGTGCCTGCTGCATTTCAAGGCCACTGAAACTGTAAGCTATGCGGGCGGTAATATAGGGTTGTTCCCGTTCGCCAATGCTACCTGCAGTCAGGCTGACTTGCGGAGCAAGACGCAATAACGACCAGCCATTAAACTGCCAGCGTAATTGCTGAAATTGTAATCCCTGATACTGAACAACCGTTGCTGAACCCTGCCAGATGGTGCCCTGCACCTGGCCAACCTGAATATTCCCCGGCAGACCTAACCAATACACAAACCAGGCGGCAGGTACCAAGTACACTACAAAGCACAGATAAGTCAGTACGCCAACCAGAGTTAATTTCCAATACTTCATACTATTCAATTACCATTCGTCTTACCCGGACCATGCCACTTTGATCGGTATTGGCAACATCCAGACTAACCAGTTTTACGCCGTGTGTTGTTTGCAGCTGAGCAAGCCAGCGCAATAACTGTTCAAAGGGCAGGTCCTCCAGCACCAGTTGCAACTGATTATTTTGTGGCTGCATCCGGCTTACCCGGATGTTGTAGGTGCGGGAGCTGTTACTTACAATTTGCGCCAGACTTCCTCCTACCCGTTCCTGACTGGCTGCCGCCTGCTGGATCTGGGGTAGCGCTTGCTGTAATTTTGCCAGCTGGAGCTGAGCTTGTTGTAATGCCGCCCGCTTGCTGGTGTAGCCCTGCTGCAATGGCTGCCAGACAAACCAGTACAGCGCGCCAACGGCGAGCGCCAGGGCCGCTAAGCTCACCAGCCGCTGCTCACGGTTTGCCAGACTGCCCCACCAGTTGTGAATTTGCTGCTTCATGCCCTACTCCGCATTACAACAGTGCCTTGTACCCGGGCACCATCATTACTCAGTGCACCCTGCTCTATCAGATAGCCGGCACTTTCCAGTGCGGTTTTTAACCGCTCGAAATTCTGAAAGCCTCCGGCATTGGCAGAGAACCTCAGCTCAGTACGCTCCGCATCGAAGCGTAAACTATCAATATTAATGTCGCCGACTTCGGCCAGCTGACGCTGCAGCGCGGTTAATAATGTCAGGAAATTAGCAGACTCGTTACCCATTCCCACCATTGCCAGCTTTTGTTCAACCTGGCGTGACAGATTGACCACGGTTTCACCGGGAAAAGCCTGCTGATACCGGGCAAGACTTTGTTGCTGCACCTGCGTTAACTGTTTATCTAATTGCCAGATAGCAAAGCCCTGGACCAGCAGATAGACACCAAAACACAAAGCAGCCAGAGCTGCAGTACTGCGCCATTGCTGCCAGTATTTATTGGTCTGGCGTTTAGGCGCATAAGGCCCTTGCAGCAAGGTAAAGTCGACCTGTTGCAGTTGTCTGGCAAGCAAAGCCAGCGGCAGCTCAGGTTCCATATTTTGCTGAGATTGCATAATATCAGCCGGCCATGGGCTGTAGCTGGCAATATTTGGCAGAGCAGCCAATGCCAGATATTGCGGCCACCAGCTGCTATCTACAGCACTGGCCTGCCAGGGACCTTGCTTAATCAGCCACTGGCCATTCAACTCAATGCAGGCTGGCTGTGGGCTATCTGGCAGCAGTAAGGCATCCGGTAGCATTTTTACTACTTTAAAACCTGCCTGCTGCAACCAGCTTAGCCAGTCGTCCATCCGGGTCCGTTTTACAACGGCTACCTGCTGCTGATACTGACCTTCCTGCTGCGTCAGCTCCCCCAGTGCCAGCCACAGCTGATCAATATCTTCAGCCTGTTCGTCTTCCAGCATGTAAGGTAATGCCTGCAGAATTTGCCGGGTGGGTCGGGTAGGCAGATTAACCTGTTTTAATACCACGTCAGAAGCCGGAACCAACGCGACAACAGGCCGGTTACCCAGCCGCTGAGCCAGCTCTGGCAGCTCGTCTGCATTGGCTATTTCACCTGACGCTATTATTTCATTATTATGGCTCTGCCAAACCAGCCAGCTGACGGTGTCGCCAGCCCGGCTTCCCAGCCTGATAATTAACTGTTCACTCACCCCTGGCCTCCAAATCGCCGGGCCAATACCCTGACTGTATTCTCATCATCTACTCTTAGCACTGACGTTAGCACGAAACCCGTTTCCAGATAAGATGTGGTTGCGACTAACTGAAAGTAACTGGACTTTATCGTTAATAACGCTTTAACGTCATCTGCCACCTCTACCCCCGCTAATTGTGGTAAGGCCAGTAATTCATCGACACTGCTAAAGCCTTCTTCCGGCCGGTCAGCGATCATATCTGCGGCGTCGGCCTCAGTGAGTTCCGGTACCAGCATTGCCAGTAACACGGCCGTTTGCTCGGTCAGAGTATTAATATTGAGCTGCAACTGATTATTTTCCGGGATCACACAGATGTAAGGTAACAGCAGTTGAATATCCGCCGGCGTAATGTCCAGTATCTGTCTGAGTTCACTGACCGATACCATTAACGAGTTAGCGCTGTAGTAGGGAAACGGTAATGAAGCATAATCATCTTCCTCAGCACTGCCCGCGGTACTGAGTAAACTATCCTCATCCAGCCAGTCATGCACTCGTGCTGCCAGATACTCTGCAGGCATGGATAGCTCAGTGGCGGCCAGTTCCAGTAAACGCTGAAAACTGCGCTGCGCTGCCGTCGGTTCAATCCGGCCGGACGCGCCACGCTGGCCTGCCTGCTGTAAGGCATTTAAATTAAAACAGGCCTGCAGATCGGTGATCTCGCCGGCAATATTGCCATCAGTAACCGGGAAGCTGGCACCGCTTTGCGCCCAGTCCTGGCCCAGATGAACGGTCTGCTCACCGCTGAGGCTGCGGCTGAGCAAAACCCTTGCAAAATGCTCAGCGCCCATCGCATACCAGAATGCCTGCTGTTGCTGCTGCAGATTCTGCTGACGTTGCAGCTGCAGTTGCAGGCGGCCGGTCATATTCACCGCAATCACCACCACTATCGCGACAATCATTAATACGGTAATTAGTGCCGCGCCACGTTCGGATTTTAACATCAGCGCAGCCCCCGCCGCTGATCATCAGGCTGAACGGGGTTATTACTGTTACCCGGCGTTTCACGGTTGTTGTTTTGCCGGTCCCGACCGGCCGGATCTGCATCAGGGTCAGTGCTGTTACGTTGCACCACCAACCCTGCCGGCAAGCTGAAGATACGCTCTATTTCACCAAGATAGTCATGGGTGAGCGTGACCTTCACCGCTTTTGGCATGACGCTGTCCTGCCATTTTTCCAGCCACTGCTCTCCCTGCAGATACCGCACCTCAAACGCGGTTAAATCATGCTGCAATATTTGCGAAAGCGGCTCACTGCCGGCTACCGCATCAGGATAGAGGCTGAACAGGCGGAGCAAGTTACCTTCTTCTAACCGGTATGCAACCAGCTGTACCTCGCCACGAGGCAATATGTGTCCAGGATTACGCCAGCCCTGCCGGGTGAAACTGAGGCCATGATCTTCACTATCCAGTAAATACTGCTCTCCGTACAGCCGGTACTTCACCGGTGCTTCGCCATCCAGGCGGACGTGCCGGGCGCTGATTTGCATAAAATCCCGCTCCAGCATCAACATCGTGCGTTGTAACTGCTGAATTCTGGCTGTTGCCTGCTGTGACAGCTCGTCGCTGTTGGTGACACTGGTCAACACCGCAACAGACGCCAGGCCGACCATGGCAAATATCGCGGTGGCCAGCAACATTTCAATAAAGGTAAAACCATGTTGTTTAACCACTGGGCTTGCCTATAAATGTTGTCAGTTGCAGCAGTATGTCATCAGGCTGCTCTGCCAGACTGACACTGACCACCAGCTGACGCAAATCGGCATCCGGCACTGTCGTTGCCTGCTGTCGCCACAGCCATTGCCGGTTTGCCATTTCCACCTCGCCCTGTAATATTTCCTTCGGCGGCCAAACAGGCTCAAGCATAGCCAGTTGCAGCTGATTATTAGCGACATAACCGGCTATCGTCATTTCTTCTATCTGACTGAGCGCCCGGATATGCCCCGCACTCGCCTGCATAATTGCTAAACCAGCCGTGGCAAAGATGGCCATGGCAACCAGCAGCTCTAACAAAGTAAAACCGCGGCTATTCATCAGCGTACCGTTATCACGTCAGAGCGGTTAAGCGGAATGGTAAAATCTGTGCCAACGGTCTGGCTTACCTTGTCAGGACCGTCTCCCAGTTGGAAACTCAGCCGGAACGGGCTGATTTCACCTGAAGATAACATAAATACCTGAGGTAGCACCGGCGGTTGCTCGCTGTCAGCAACCTCGTCATCATCCTGCCAGTTCAACTGGCTTAACAGGCTCAGTTCTGCGCCTGGTAAGCCTTCCAGCTCCAGCTGCAGCTGAATATCGTCAGCCAGCTTGTACTCAGTAGCGGCCTTAATCTGTTCAGCCAATTGCCATTTTTCACCATCAAAATAGACGAATTGATAGCTGCCCGGGTTAAGTACCAGGCCCCATTCCTGCTGCTTTAGCATCGCGGTTTCTGCAATAAACTGAAAAACCTGCTGAAAGCGTTCTGTCTCTTTATTCAGTCGCTGTTCTGGCGAATCCCCGCTGAAGTTCAGCACCACCGTTGTCGCCAGAAGACCGATTAACAACAAAACCAGCATCACCTCCAGCAGGGTAAAGCCAGTCTGGCGCAAGCGGCCTGACAAGGTAGTTATCATTAGTTATTGCTGCTGTCTGCCGCGTCCAGGTTCCAGTTACCAATGTCATCATCAGTACCTGCCACCCGGTCCGGGCCCTTGCTGTAGACATCAATCCGGCCCAGCTGCCCCGGGCTCACCAGAATATAGTCTTCGTTCCACGGATCTTTGGGTAATCTGCGGATAAAACCGCCCTCAGGAAAAGAGCGCGGTGCCGGTTGGGAGGTCGCTGCAGTCACCAAGGACTCAAGTCCCTGCTCAGTAGTGGGATAAAAACCGTTACGCAGCCGGTACATGTCCAGCGCACTTTCCAGCTGCTGAATATCTACCACCACCTTCTGGCGGGCAGCCTGCTCCTGATTACCCATTAAATTCGGCACTACCATACTGGCGATAATACCCAGAATAACGATAACCACCATTACCTCGAGCAAGGTAAAACCTTTTTGTATCTGCCTTAACATCTTATCCACCTACCATATTATTTAACGCTAAAATGGGTTGTAATATTGCCATGACAATAAATAACACCATACCTGCCATTACTGAGACCAATACCGGTTCAAATACCTTTAATGATACCGTTACTAACGTCTCAAACTCTTTGTCCTGAGCATTCGCTGCCCGCTCCAGCATGCTGTCGAGCTGGCCACTTTTTTCGCCACTGGCAATCATATGCAACATCATCGGCGGGAACATTTTGGTTTGCTCGAGCGCGTTTCTAAGTGAGGTTCCTTCGCGGACCCGCCCGGTTGCTTCAGCAACCGCTTCTTTCATATAGCTGTTACCGAGCACATCGGCACTTATCCGCATTGCTTCAAGCAGCGGTACAGAGCTGGCATTCAGAATACTCAGGGTGCGGGCAAACCGGGCTGTATTAAGGCCACGGCTTACTTTGCCAAACAAACCCAGCTGCAGGGTGAACCGATCCCAGCGATATTTCAGTTCTGGCTTGCGCAACGCCCGCTGCCAGAACACGGCTGCCAGCATAATAGCCAGCAATAATAAAATACCGTAGCTGCGAATAAAATCACTGGCAGCAATCAGAAATAACGTGGTACCCGGTAAAGACTGGCCCATATGTTCAAACTGGCCAACTATTTTAGGTACTACTGCCGCCAGCAGAATGCTAATCACCAGCACCGCGAAGCAGGTTAAAATGATCGGATACAACAGCGCCTGCAGGATCTGGCTGCGCATGTACTGGCGTTGCTCGGTATAATCAGCCAACCGGTTAAGCACCTGCTCCAGATGGCCCGACTTTTCGCCGGCTGCCACCATTGAGCGGAATAAATGGTCAAATACATGAGGAAACTCTGCCAGGCCTTCTGCTAACGTGTAACCTTCGACGACTTTGGAGCGCACGGCCATCATCATGTTCTGCAAACGCGGCTTTTCACACTGCTCTGCCACCGCCAGTAAGGCGCTTTCAATCGGTAGTGCGGCCTCAACCAGTGTTGCCAGCTGACGCGTTAACAAGGCTAATTCTGCAGCAGAAATCTTCCGGCTCAGCCACTTTCTGCCTGACGCAACCAGCTTTTCCTGTTGCGATGCCAGCTCAACACTCAGCGGCTGCAGTTTTTGTTCACGCAACATCTGCCTGGCATGGCGCGCGTTATCCGCTTCCAGCACGCCTTTATTTTTCTTACCGCGTAAATCCAGCGCCAGATATTCAAATGCGGCCATTACACATCCTCACGGGTAACCCGTAACACCTCTTCCAGTGTCGTTTCGCCTGCCAGAACTTTGCTGAAACCGTCTACCCGGATACTGGGACAATGAGCTCGGGCATACTTTTCTATCGACTGTTCACCCTTACCGTTATGGATCATCTCCCGGATGGTTTCATCCACCAGCAATAATTCGTGAATACCGGTACGGCCGCGGTACCCCGTGTAGTTGCAATGCTCGCACCCTTTGGCACGGAAGATCTGCTGTCCTTCTTTTTTGGTGATACCCAGCAGGTTCCGCTCTTCTTTGTCAGGTTCGTGTAACGCTTTACAGTGGCTGCACAGCGTGCGCACCAACCGCTGCGCCAGCACACCGAGTAAACTGGATGACAGTAGAAATGCCTCCACGCCCATATCCTCCAGCCGGGTAATTGCGCCGGCTGCAGTATTCGTGTGCAGGGTAGATAAAACCAGGTGACCGGTTAAACTGGCCTGGACAGCAATCTGAGCAGTTTCCAGATCGCGGATTTCACCCACCATCACAACATCCGGGTCCTGACGCAAAATAGCGCGCAGACCACGGGCGAACGTCATGCTGACTTTGGTATTCACCTGAGTCTGACCAATGCCTTCCAGTTCATACTCTATCGGGTCTTCCACCGTCAGAATATTCCGGTCTTTGGTATTAATTTCAGTCAGACCGGCATATAAAGTGGTACTTTTACCCGAGCCGGTCGGGCCGGTGACCAGAATGATGCCATGCGGTTTTAAAATCAGTCTGGAGAAGGCCTGTTGCACCGCTAACGTCATGCCTAAATCGGCCAGATTTAAATGTGAGTTATTTTTATCCAGTAACCGCAGTACTACCCGCTCACCATGACTTGATGGCATGGTTGACACCCGGACATCAACAGCCCGGCCGGCTATCCGCAAGCTGATACGGCCATCCTGCGGCACCCGTTTTTCAGCAATGTCCATTTTTGACATTACTTTAATCCGCGAGACCAGCAAACTGGACAAGCGCCGGTTGGGCCTGAGAACTTCCCGCAGCAGGCCATCAACCCTGAACCGGATAATCAGGGCTTTTTCGAAAGTTTCGATATGAATATCTGATGCGCCAAGCTTAATCGCTTCACCAAGCATGGCATTGATCAATTTGATAATAGGAGCGTCGTCTTCATTTTCCAGCAAATCTTCAGTTTCCGGAATATCGTCAGCCAAAGACGCCAGATTCACCTCGTTGCCAATATCTTCCATCAGCTGCTGTGCCTCAGAAGAATCACGCTGATAACTGGCTTCCAGCAGGGCTTCAAATTCTGTGGCCGATACCGGCGAAACGCTGAAACTCTCGGCCAGCAGCCGCCGGACTTCCAGTACCGACTCTGGCCGGGTGGCCGGTTGCACATAAAGCAGCCAGCCGTGCTGCTGCTGTTGCAGCAGCACACCATGACGTTTGGCAAAGCTAAATGGTAACCTAATCCGGTTACTAACAGGCTTAACGTCGTCTTCTGCTATCACGCCTGCCATTAGTCGCGGTTTCCGCTGACAGGCTGCTGCTCAGCCGCTGGTTGCTGTTGCTGCTGCTCCTGCATATAGCGCTCAAATGTGGGTGGTATTGCCAGTGATTCATCCCATTCTGGCAGTACCACCTGGTTGGTGTTTGGCATTAAGCGGATACCCTCTTCCTCACGCAGCAATTGCTCAGCACGGATATGATTATATTTCGCTTTTGAAATACCAGAGATGGCAGAGCCTTCCCTGACAATCGTGGCCTTAATAAAGACCATCAGATTGCGCTTTTGCTTGGTAACACTGGTTGATTTAAATAAATGTCCCAAAACAGGGATGTCGCCTAACAACGGTACTTTAGATTCACTTTCCTGCACGTCTTCATCAATTAACCCACCCAGCACTACCGTGGCACCGTCATCAGCTAACACCGTGGTTTTAATTTCCCGTTTGTTAATGGTGATATCAACCGCAGTAGCACCGCCAATGCTGGATACTTCCTGCTCAATCGTCAGCTGGACCGCATTACCTTCATTTATTTGTGGCGTGACTTTCAGTTTAATCCCCACCTCCTGACGCTGTACCGACTGAAAGGGATTGGTATTATTATCGCCGGTAGTTGAACCGGTAATTACCGGCACCTCCTGCCCGACCAGGAAAAACGCTTCCTGGTTATCCATAGTGGTAATATGCGGGGTTGCCAGTACATTTGAATTGGTACTGGTGCGCACCGCCTGCAAAATGGCAGCCCAGTCTCCCTGCACAAACCCCAGCATGGCACCGTTTAAGCCCTGCAGCGCTTGCGCTAACTTAGAATAATCACGATTGGAAGCGGGTGTTGTCTGAGTTACCGGCACGCCATCGACGATAGTCGTTGTAGTCGTACCTGGCGTGACTTGTGATGCCTGAACCGCACCGGCCGCCACGCTAATGATCGGAATAGTGTTGCCACCGGTAAAATTAGTGCCACCGCCATTGGCGTTAAGCCACTGGACACCGAAATCGGTGCCGTCACCTTCAAATACTTCAACAATAATGGCTTCGACCAGTACCTGAGCGCGGCGGATATCCAGCTGGCGGATAACATCTTCCAGCGATCGCATCATATCGGGCTGGGCAGTCACTACCAGTGAGTTGCTGTCAGCATGGGCCTCAATACTGATTTCCCTGCCGCTGCCGGCGCTTCGTCTGGCACCCTGAGCAGCCGCCGTACCTGCAGCGCCTTGTACTTCAGCGACGATAGACTCACTGACCCCTTTTAATACCGGTACTAATTCTTCTGCTTTGGCATATTTCAGGTAATGAACCCGGGTGTTACCGCTGGTCTGTAATTCGGCATCCAGCCGTTTGGCCAGTTCGATGACCCGCTTACGCGCTTGTAACTCGCCACTGACGATAACACTGTTCGTCCGCTCATCAGCGACAATTTTCGGGATCAGGAAATCAGGTTGTTCGGCCCGGCCCTGGCTTTTATAAATATTTTCCAGGATCCTGACAATTTCACCGGCCGAGGCAAATTCCAGTTTCAGAATTTCCAGTTCCTGGTCGCCCGCTTTATCTACCCGCCGGATAATATCAACTATCCGGTTCACGACAGCAGCCGGGCCCGTCATCATAATGACATTTGAAGGATCGTAGTTAACCACGTGGCCACCGCCAGCCTGATTGCTGAACTGGCGTAACAGCGGTGCCAGCTCCCGGACTGACACATTACGCACCTGAACAACCCGGGTGACCATTTCATCGCCGTAACCAGGATCCTCATCCCCCACTACCGGTATATTAGAGGTCTTAGCATCTTTATTACGAACGACTTTAAGGATCCCGCTTTCCATTTCAACAACAGCAAAGCCATAGACTTCCAGCACATTTAAAAAGAACTGGTAGTACTGCTCTTCGTTAAGCATCTCATAACTGCGAACATTAATCCGGCCACGGACCTGCGGGTCGACAATAATGGTCTTCTTCAGGTTCATACCGACGATATTAATAAACTCGTTGATATCAGTACCTTTAAAATTTGGTGAGTACTGCACCTGGTCTGTATCAGCCAGAACCGCAAAACTAAACACCGCGCCAGCCAGCAAACCGGCTAAAGCACGTCCTGAACCCCTGAGAAAACCACCTGATATCATGAGAAATTAACCAATTGTTATCTAATTATATTATTGCGACAGACTAAACAGAATATCTCTGACTTCGCCATCACGTTCTATTTTAATTGCCGCTTCTGTCGCGTCTCTGAGTTCATTAATCACCCGCATCGCCTGTTGCATATCATTCAGCGGTATACCATTAATTTCGACAGCCAAATCGTTTTGCTGCAGCCCCAGCTGATTAAATAATGCCGGGTCTTTTCCCGGCATTAACCGGTAGCCAATCAAATTGCCGTCCCGTGTCTGCGGAGACACCCGCACATAATCAAAAAACTTCATTGGCTCTGCCAGCAGCTCATCCCGGCTTACCGGTAATGTCGGCTCATCAAGGCTCGGCGCTTCTGCCTGCGGCAGTGCAACCAATTCATTTTCAAAAGCAGGCTCAGGGCTATCTTCACGCCCCAGACCGGCGTTAGCCTGAGCCATTTTGGTATATTCAATACCATCAAGCATCAGCGTTTCAAACCGGCCAGCCTGCTGAATTAATACCCGGTCAATTAATACCTGCTTTAATTCAGCATTCGTGCCCTCGATAGTATCGCCAACCGCGTAGGTCCCTTCAGTACCACGACTTTCAATAATAGCGCTGCCACTGGCGGGGTCTGGCCTGGCAACCACACCAGTCAGTTTTACATTCAGCTGGGTTTTCGGCGCTTCGGTTACGACAACAGCTGGCTGTGGCGGCTCGGCAGCCACTTTACCAAACAGCGGGAAACTTAATAATTGCTCAAGCGATGTTCCGGGTTGTCCGGTGGCCACAACAGCAGTTTGCTGTGACGGTGTCGGCTCAGGCAGCTGTGGTGCCGGTATCAACTGCCAGCTTAACCGCGCCAGTAACCAGGCAAGGATCAGCACCAGCGCCACGTTCAGTAACTTACGTAAAGCACTGACCGGCAACCGCTGACTATAACGATTAAAATCTTGCATCGACAAAGACAGATTCATTTCAGCTTTCTTATAAATAGTTCAGATTCATCTTACTCAGTTGTCGGCTTACCAACAAGAGCGGGCCGGTATTTTTACAACTTCATAACAGCAAAAACAATGCCGGTACTACGCTTCAGTAGTCGTTTGGCACTATAATACTTATTCAGTTCAGCTTACAGGATAAATATGACAACCACGCAAGCCAAATTACAGCAGAATGACAGCATCAGGCTGGATAAGTGGCTTTGGGCCTGCCGGTTTTACAAAACCCGCGCCCTTGCTAAAAGCATGATCGAAGGCGGCAAAGTACACTACAATGACCAGCGTTGCAAAGCAAGCCGTCAGGTCGAGATCGGCGCCACCATTAAGCTGGCACAAGGCAGCGATGAAAAAACGGTAGTAGTCATGGGGTTGTCAGAAAAACGACTGGCGGCGCCGCTGGCGCAGGCGCTTTATCAGGAAACAGCAGCCAGTACTGAACAACGACTGGCCCGGGCCGAGCTTCGTAAAACTAACAGCCTGTTTGCCCCGCACCCGGATACTAAACCGGATAAAAAAATGCGCCGGCAGTTATTACTTTTAAAATCCAAGCAGTAAGAGAGACCTTATGAACCCGGATAAGTTACACCGCTTTTTGTTCCAGCAAAAACATGTCAGAGGCGAGCTGGTGCAGGTTAAGGCCAGCCTGGACCAGATGTTACGAAACCACAATTACCCTTTACCGGTGAAACAGTTACTGGCCGAGCTTGTCGTCGCGACCAGTTTAATTACTGCGACCCTGAAATTTGATGGCGAGATCGCCGTACAGTTGCAGGGCGATGGCCCGGTTAAATTTGCCGCAGTAAATGGCGACAATCAGCAGAACTTCCGCGCAGTTGTGCGGCTACAGGCTGAATTAAGTGGCAGCAGTTTTCGGGAGCTAATAGGTGAAGGCTATCTGATTGTGACTATTACGCCCCGCCAGGGTGAGCGTTATCAGGGCATTATTCCGTTAGCAGGCGACACGCTGACCAGCACCCTTGAGAGCTACTTTGCCCAGTCGGAGCAATTGCCTACCCGCTTGTACATTTATACTGACATAGCGGCCAGCAACCGTGCTGCCGGCTTGATGCTGCAAGTGCTGCCAGTTGAACCGGATAAAGCCGCCAATGACTTTGCTGAGCTGGTGATCTTGGCCGACACAGTGACCGCAGATGAACTGTTATCCCTGCCTGCCGAACAAATGCTGTACCGGCTGTTTCACCAGGAGCAGGTTGAGCTGTTCCAGGCTCAGGATGTCAACTTTGTTTGCGGTTGCTCCCGGCAGAAATGTGAATCTGCCTTATACAGCCTGGGCAAAGAGGCGCTCAGTGAACATATTGCAGAAGGTAAACTTGAAATGACCTGCGAGTACTGTAACCAGCAATATCAGTTCAGCGCAGAAGAGCTGCAGCAAATTTGCAATCAGCTTTAATAAAGAAAGCCCCGCAGTTGCGGGGCTTTTTTCTGAGGTTATTTTCTCAGTACAACTTAGTTTGTTTTCGAACGACGACGCAGCAGCGCCAACGGCAGTAACAATAGAGCAAAGATGCCAAAGCTACCGCTTGAGCCTTTGTTAACCGTGACCTGAGCGTTGGCAGAACCCTGCATGCCAGAGCTGTCTGTTGCAGTAATGGTTACAGTGTGCGTTCTGATATCAGATTTCACTGCCATTCTGGCTAACTTAAGCTGGCCGTTCTCTACCTTAAACAGCGGGTTGTTGGTACTGACTGAAACCAGACTGGCATCTGCTTCAGTAATTGCGACCGACACATTGCCCAGCACCATGCCGGCGGCACTGCCAATTTCAAGCTGCTGTGTTGTTAAATTCACCGTTACCACCGGTTGTTCATCCGGTACGTTATTGACGTTAACCGTAACCGATACCGGGGCAGACATGCCGCCATTTGAATCCAGCACGGCGACTTCCATTTGGATCTCCGTCATGCCAGCTTCAAAATCCAGGACAGAGGAATTTGCGACGACCACAGAGCCATCATCCTGCACCACCACAGCGTCAGATGTGCTGGCCAATGTCACGAACTCCGTCACTGCGGTGCGGAAATCCACGGTTGCAGCTATCTGGCCGATCACAGTGCCGTTTGTGGCGTTTTCAGCAACACTGAGCTCCTGACCTGCATCAACAACGGGTTCAGCAATTGGTGCTGCATAGTTAGCGATAGCAACGGCTTCTGCCTGCGCTGACATCATCACATAGCTGCGGTTATCGCCGGCAGTGCGCATAATGTAGGCAGACTGGCCAGGTGCTAATACTTCGACAATGTTATCAACTTCGGCATCGTCGGTCGCACTAACACTTGCAGCCTCAGCAACATTCAGTTCATTCACTAAACTAATTTGCGGGGAAGCCTCCACCCTTACCGGCGAAGTCACCTGATCAGCGATAAAGTTAGCGTTCAGTGAGTAGCTGTTGCTATCGGTCCGGAACCGCGCCGTCACTGTGCGGCCCATATCAGCTGCGGTCAAACCAACGTCTTCAAAACATGACTCCAAGGTAACCTGCTTACCACCGGCAAAGTGATAAACATCGCCAAGTGCGCCAGATAATCTGCCAAAACGGGTATTAAAAGACACCATAACACCCGGGAACGCGCTGTACGTTGCACCTAAACGGGTTACCAATAAGGTATTCATGGTGTAATCCAGCACGCCATCATTGTTAATATCCAGGTCAAGCGCATAATTACCCTGTAACAGGTGATTTATCGGGCCATCCAGATGGAACGTTGGATAAAGCGCATAACCGGCATCACACCAGGATGCTGGCACAATGTCCATGGTAATGGCTCGGATATCATGCATGGGTTGTAATGCGCTGTTTGCAGCAGAGGTTGCTACCAGTGCCGAAGCAAATGGCTCAACATCAATCACACCGGTATTAGTCAGTTTAGTGGCGACTTCATCGTCAACCATTTCGCTACTTAATGCCAGTTTGCCAGCAGCTTTTGGTATCAGATGATATACCAGGTGCAAATCATGGTCAGCGTCAGTACTTGTGTCGTTAAAGACTAAGGCACCATCATACTCAGCCTGATCCAGCTTTTCTGCTGCCAGATAAGCTTGCCAGGTCAGGCCGTTTGCCAGTTCAAACTCTGGCAGATTGGCAGGGTTAACCGTTAACGTCACATCGAAATTGACTGTTTGACCAGGTTGTACGGTGATCGTTGCCGGATGCTGCCAGCTTAAAGCTGCTGTTGCGGTTTTTTCAGCGTAACGATCATTGATGGCTAAAGAATACGTTTTAGCTTGATTGCTGAAGTTTTTCAGGCTGACCGTTTTGGTGATGCTGCTAACTGCTGCCATGGTCTGCAGACCAAAGGATAGCGCTGCCTGGCGGGTATTATGCTCAGCATTATAAACCCAGGCAGCAACCGGGCTGTTAACGGCCTTTTCTACATCCACTAAACCAGCGCCAATCATGCTGATCGGTGCCAGTTCAGCATCAGGGTTTATTTCGATCGGATCACGATGCACTGTCAAATTAGCTGTATTCATCATCGTCGCTTTTATTTCAAAAGCATTTCGATCCGGCAGAGCACCGCGCACCAGGGCGGCAGCACCCGCTGTTATCGGGCCGGAAAATGATGTTCCTGTCGCTGGTGCAAGACCATCACCAGAACCAGCATCGGCAACCATAATTGCCACACCCGGGGCAGTAATTTCCGGTTTTAACAAGCCGTTCATTGACGGGCCGCGCGAGGTAAAGGTAGCTGCTGCCCCGGCGCCGGATTTGGCAACAGAGTTAATATCATAGCTGACAGCCATACCATCAAGCAGTTTGGCACGGATCGCATCACCAATTTCTTTGGTAATCATCACCGCAGGAATGGCAATCTCCGGGTTTGAACCACCAGCGACTATCGGCGCTTCACCCGGATTGCTGTTAGCAATAATGACAAAAGCTGCCCCACGGGCCTGGGCATTTAATACTTTTTGGGTAAAGGCACAGGCGCCACGCGACAGCAGCACTGCTTTACCGCTAAGGTCAGCATCTTCAGCCAATGGGTTACAGGCGGTGTACTCGCCGGGCACCAACACTAAAGGAGTATCAGCAGAATTAAAGGCAAAATCAAATGAAGGATTAAAGCCCGCAGCCACCATGGCGGTTTCTTCACCCTCAATCAACTGACTGCTGAAAGTGCCAACCAGAGAGGTAGGGTGGGTCATCGCACCAACTGACAACGCATTAGGCGTTGTACTTGGACCACCAACAATAAACGGTACATTGCCATCGTTGCCGGCGGATATCACCATATTAACGCCCAGTTCAACTGCACGCTGAATTAAAAACTGCGTACCTGACTGAGTCTGGGTAGAGCCAAAATCGCCACCTAATGACATATTAACAATATCGACCCGGTCAGCCATATTGCTGTCACCGTTAGGGTCCATTGACGCTTCCAGCGCTCTAATCTGGGCTAAACCTGTACAGTTAACCGGTGCGGGTGCACATACTTTATAACCATAAAAGTCGACATCCGGCGCGATACCATTCACTGAGTTGGCCACTGACGTGCCGTGGCCCTCATTCGCCGGGTCAATCGGGTTCGGTGTATTACCAATAAAGTTATAGCCGCCAATCACACTACCCTGTGGCCAGCTTACCTCACCGGTATTAGCCCGGGCCGCACTATAGGCCTCTGCAGTGCCGGCACCACCTAAAGCGGCATGGGTGTAGTCGATACCAGTGTCAAGAATGGCAACTCTTACACCTTCACCGGTTGCCTTGCCTGACTGAACAGTCTGCACGGCCTTAATATAGGCCGCACTGTCAGCCACATGCAATTCGCTGTCATAAATTGGTAAGACGGATTCAACAAGTGGATTGTGCTGTAACGCCTTTAACGCGTCGGCAGTGGCATTAACGACCAGGCCCGCAGCCAGGTTTTTAGTAGTAGTGAGAATTTCGGCATCAGTATCAAGCTGCATTAAAGCGGCGGTGACCTGCTGCTGAGCCTGCTCTGCCAGAGCAACATACTGTTGCGCCTGCTGCTGATCAAAACTGGTACCTGACAAAGCCGCACTCGCTGCAGGGGCTTTCAAAACAACAAACCAGGCGCTAGGCGTTTGTTCCTGTTCATTCAGACTTACGGTTACCTTGCCGACAACTTCATGGACACTTTGGCCAAAGCCTGCGCGATATTGTTCAAAACCCGCATGAGCCGTGCCTGATATCGCAAGGCTGACTGCGGTTGCCAGTAGGGCTTTATTCATGGTTCCCAAGGTTCACTCCTATTGTACTGCGTGTGTACTTTTATAATTTTTACAAAGCCTGGCGACAACAGAGGGTGAAGCAACCAGGCTATGTGGATTATTTGTTTACGCCCTTCAACGTTATTAATTAAACGCTAAAGCCGTTTAGCTCAAAAGCGTAATTTGCTTTACGAAGCCTGGTTTTTTTACCACAAATGTAACGGGATGTAATATCTGAATTGTAAGAAATTGCGTCAATTCCGCGAAAAAACACCGCAGAAAATCAGATAATCGTTACTAAATGTTGACATTAGCGCTTAATTTTACCGCGGCAGCTGTTGCATTAAAACAAGGCGGCATCGATGCTATCCGACTGCTTTGACAGGTAAATATACTCTGACGACCAAACCACCATGGGCGTGATTAAATAAACTGATACTACCCTGATGGGCATCGACGATTTTCTTAATAATCGCCAGGCCTAAACCTGAACCACCACTGCCACGGGCTTCATCACCCTGGGTAAAAGGGGCGAACATGGCATCCATTTTATGCTCCGGAATACCAGGCCCGTGATCTCTAACCTCCAGATAAACCTGTTTGCGACTTTTTTCATAACCGGTGCTAATTTCGATATCGCCTGCACTATAACGTAACGCATTTTCAAGCAAATTATTCAGCACCCGCTTCATTGCGATTTTTCGCAACATTATGTCCGGCAATCTGGGGTCAAGCTCAGTGATAAAATGCCGCTGTTGCACCTGCTCTGCCAGAACAAGTTCGTTTATTAATTCATTTAAATTAACCTGTTGCAGACTTTCCTGCTTATGATGACGCAAAAAATCAATAAACTGGTCAATGATGGCGTTCATATCGTCAATGTCATTAACGATACCATCCCGAATCCAACTGTCGGACTCCGCCATCATTTCAGAAGCCAGTCTGATCCTCGTCAGCGGGGTGCGTAAATCATGTGATACACCGGCCATCAGCAATGCCCTGTCCTGTTCCAGCCGTTTAATACCCTCTGCCATGTAATTAAAAGCCCGGATCACCGCGATGATCTCGGTAGAGCCTTTATCCGCTTTCAACGGCGGCGGGATATCGCCCCGACCAACCTGCAACGCTGCCTGTTGCAGTGATTTTAGAGGCCGGTTTAAATGGCGGGCGAACACCCAGGCTCCGCCAACGCTCAAAATACCAATCAGGAGCAAATAAAAGGTTAACGGTGAAAAATCGGTTTCATCCAGGCCGGACAACGGTACTTTTACCCAATACTGTGGTGCTTGCGGTGGCTTTACCCAAAACGCGAAAGCGTCTCCCTGCTCGATCCGTACCTCAGCCTGACCTGAAAGCTCAGAAGACATCTGCTCTGAAAAATAACGATAATAACGGGCATTAGCCAGCCCTTGCTGCATTGCTTCCGCTTCGCTGTAAACCTCAATACCCGTCGCTGCGCTGAACCGCTTTGTCAGCTCATCTGATAACACCGGTGTGTTCTGTCCAACATCAATAAATACCACTTTAATCTGCTTGGCTATCAGATGGTTTATTTGCTGAGTAGTGGGTTTAATAAAATAAAGCGCGACCGACACATAGGACACCAGCTGGTTAATCAATAATAAAAAACCGATTAAAAATACTGTCTGGCCGAAAGCGCTACGGGGTAGCAGGCGCATCAGGCGATGCTGCCGTCGGGGACAAACACGTATCCCAGCCCCCAGACGGTCTGAATATAGCGGGGATTAGCAGCATCGTCTTCCAGCATGCGTCTTAAACGGGAAACCTGCACGTCAATACTGCGCTCCATCGCCGAATAGTCGCGGCCCCTGGCCTGATTCATCAGTTTATCCCGCGATAAGGGTTCACGGGGGTGACTGACCAATACTTTAAGCACTGCGTATTCACCACTGGTCAGGGGCAAGGGCTGCTCACCTTTACGCATTTCCCGGGTGGCTAAATTAAAGGTAAAAGGCCCAAAGCTGATAATGGTTTCCTCCTGCGAAGGCGCACCTGGCAAGTCTTTACTTTTTCGCCGCAGCACAGCGCGGATCCGTGCCAGTAACTCACGGGGATTAAAAGGCTTTGGCAGGTAATCATCGGCGCCCATCTCCAGACCGATAATCCGGTCCACTTCATCTCCTTTGGCGGTTAACATAATAATAGGGACATCATTATTCTGCTGGCGTAGCTTGCGACAGATCGATAAGCCATCCTCGCCGGGTAACATCAAATCAAGCACCACCAGATGAAAATGCTCACGCTCCATCAGCCGCTGCATCTGTTCATAATTACCGACACTCCGCACCTGATAGCCCTGCTCTACCAGGTAGCGCTCAAGCAAAGCACGCAAACGTAAATCATCATCAACTACAATAATTTTCAGAGTTTCCTGGCTGGTCATCACGCAAGTTTCCGTTGTTTTTTTTCACTATAAACGAAAAAACCGCCATTGTTACTACCATGGCGGTTAAACTGTGTTACAAAATTTTTCAGTTCGGCTTAATATCCTCACGAAGCACACGTTTTACTGGAGGGTTGACCCAGTAAACTTTGGCGGCATTCGCGTGGTAACGGGTTGATGCCTCTACTTTCTGCATATATTCGTAATCAGGTGTGATGACATATTTTGGTGTCACACTGCACCCTGTTAAAATAACAGCAGCCGGGATCAGTAACAAAAGCTGGCGACGGGATTTCATTTCAAGGCCCTCCCATAGAACTAAAATCCAGCTTAAGTATAGTGCATTTTTTAGCCAGACGATTGATCTTATCAGTTTAAGGTGAATAACGAATAGCCGTAATTAAATACCACTGCTCACCCGCCGGTGTCATGACAGTTATTTCATCATCTAACGATTTACCCAGTAATGCTCTGGCCAGCGGCGAGTCGATGCTTAGTTTATCCAATCGTAAATCGAACTCATCTGGGCCCACCAAACGGTAATTTTTCTGCTGACCCATTTCATCTTCAAGCTCCACCCAGGCGCCGAAGTAAACCTTGCCATGCTGCTTAGGCGAAGCATAAACGATTTGTAACTGCTCAAGTCGTTTGGTCAGAAAGCGAACCCGCCGATCAATTTCTCTTAGCCGTTTTTTACCGTAAATATATTCTGCATTTTCAGAGCGGTCACCCAGTGCGGCGGCATCAGCAACCTGTTGGGTAACCCTCGGCCGCTCCTCTTTCCAAAGGTAACGTAATTCCCGCTCCAGAGTATCGTAGCCTTCCCGTGTAATCAGATTGGATTTTTTCATGCCGAAAGTAGACAATTCACCCTGCTTTTCATATTTCGTATCATACTTTGCTTGCCACTGAGGCTGCGAAGTCGAAGGATCCTATATTTATGTCAATGATTGTAAAACAAATTGCCAGTGAAATCTCCGCCCGGCCAGAACAAGTTGCTGCCGCCATAGCCTTGTTAGATGAAGGCGCAACTGTGCCTTTTATCGCCCGTTACCGCAAAGAAGTCACCGGTGCACTGGACGATACTCAATTGCGTTTACTGGATCAACGACTCAATTACCTGCGCGAGCTGGAAGAGCGACGCCAGGTAATTTTAAAAACAATCGCTGAGCAGGGTAAGCTCAGCACAGAACTGGAACGCGACATTCTTGCCGCAGACAATAAAACCCGGCTGGAAGATCTCTATCTGCCTTACAAGGCTAAGCGCCGTACCAAAGGACAAATGGCGATTGAGGCGGGCCTGGCGCCGTTAGCCGATGCTATCCTGGCTGATCCTCAACGTGATCCCGAGCAGCAGGCTTCTGTATTTATTAACGCCGACGCCGGCTTTACTGACACCAAAGCGGTATTGGACGGCGTTAAATTTATTCTGATGGAGCGCTTTGCTGAAGACGCCACCCTGCTGGCCCGGCTAAGAGCAAAACTGAGCCGCGATGCGGTTTTGAAAAGCAGTGTTGTCGCCGGTAAAGAACAGGAGGGAGCCAAGTTCCGTGACTACTTCAGTCATACCGAACTGTGGCGCAATATTCCGTCCCACCGCGCGCTGGCAATGTTTCGGGGCCGTAACGAGGGCATACTGCAATTACACCTGCTGCCTGACAGCGACGAGCTAAATGCTCATGCACTATGCGAGCAGATGGTTGCCGATCATTTTGACATCCGGCAGCAACAACGCCCGGCAGATGCATTTTTACGAACCGTGGTGCAATGGACCTGGAAAATAAAACTGCATTTACACCTGGAAAATGATTTACTTAATGAGCTACGTGAACGTGCTGAGCTGGAGGCAATAAAAGTATTCGCCCGTAATATGGCTGACTTACTGATGGCCGCTCCTGCCGGCATGCGCCGCACGCTGGCACTGGATCCTGGCCTGAGGACCGGGGTTAAGTGTGCCGTAATAGATGAAACCGGTAAACTGCTAACCCACACCACTATTTTTCCACATGCGCCACAAAATTTGTGGGACAAATCGGTCCGCACGCTCAGTCTGTTATGTCAGCAGCACAAAATTGAACTGATAGCGATTGGCAATGGTACCGCCTCGCGCGAAACAGACAAGCTGGCTGGCGACGTTATTAAAGCGGCAGGTGGCAGTTCTTTGCATAAAGTGATGGTATCTGAAGCGGGTGCGTCAATTTATTCAGCGTCAGAACTGGCCGCGCAGGAATTTCCTGATCTTGACGTATCACTGCGTGGAGCGGTATCGATTGGCCGGCGTCTGCAGGATCCTCTGGCAGAGCTGGTGAAAATCGAACCTAAGGCTATCGGGGTGGGCCAATACCAGCACGATGTTAACCAGAGTCTGTTGACACGCTCGCTCGACGCTGTGGTAGAAGATTGTGTTACTGCAGTTGGTGTAGATTTAAATACGGCCTCTGCGCCATTGCTGGCCCGGGTAGCCGGCTTGAATAAAACGCTGGCACAGAATATCGTGCAGTACCGCGATGACAATGGCCGGTTTAATGAACGTAAAGAGCTGTTGAAGGTTCCCCGGCTTGGCCCGAAAGCCTATGAACAAGCCGCCGGCTTCTTGCGCATCAGTAACGGCAGCAACCCGCTGGATGCGTCAGCAGTGCATCCTGAGGCTTACCCTCTGGTAGAAAAGATCCTGAAAACTGCCAGGCAACCTGTCAGCGCTGTAATCGGTAACAGCAGTTTTTTACGGACGATTAACCCGGCAGACTTTGTTGATGACAACTTTGGTTTACCCACCATCAGCGACATTCTGAAAGAATTGGATAAACCTGGTCGTGACCCGCGCCCGGAGTTTAAAACAGCCAGTTTTAAAGAGGGAGTGGAAACCCTGCAGGATCTGAAACCGGCTATGCTGCTCGAAGGCGTTATTACCAATGTTACTAATTTTGGTGCTTTTGTGGATATCGGCGTTCATCAGGATGGACTGGTCCACATTTCGTCGCTAACAGATAAATTTGTCAGCGATCCGCATCAGGTGGTAAAGGCCGGTGATATTGTCAAAGTTAAAGTATTAGAGGTTGATATCCATCGCAAGCGGATTGCACTGACTATGCGGCTGGACGAACAACCTCAGGTTAAATCAGCAGATAATATTGCTGCAAAAACATCCCGGCCATCTTCGGCAAAACCCGACCGGACAGCACCAAAAGCAGCAAAACCTGAACCGGCTAATGCGGCAATGGGCAATGCTTTTGCCGAAGCCCTGGCCAAATTTAAGAAATAACCGACTGATCAATTGGCAGAAAAGAGTAACGCGGATAATTTCAGGCTTGCTGGCGCAGCGGTCGCTGCGCTGGTTCTGTCGCCAACTGGTAAAACCGGCTGATAATCTGGCTACGCTGCTGCATTTGTGCCAGCGTATCAAGTTCTGGAAAAACTAATCCGGCTACGCTACCTGATCTGCCGCGCGTTTCGCTGTCATAGCGAATTTGCGAATCGTCAATAGCAGCAGCGGCCGGTGCTGCTGTTTCGGTACTGTTACCTGTAACGGCTGTTGTTTGGGGGGGAGCCGTTTTCTCGGCAACCAGCTCAGCTTGCGCCTGCAACAAGCGCTGACTGGCTTCAGCAGCGATCCGTCTGTCTGCTGAAGAAGGTTCTGCCGGCGCCAGTGCTGCCGCTTTTACCTGCTGCATTTTCTGGATGGTTGCCTGCGGGTCGCCCGGCACCGGCGCAATATCAATCTGTACTTCTCCCGCCACGGCATATTGGCGTCCATCAGGGCCAAGCTCATAGCTGTAGCTCGGCGCTCCTGCATATCGACCGCCAATACTGGCATGGGCTTGTTCATGACTGCGAACTTCCTGATCCCTGCTCTGCAGCTCCCTGATCTCCTGCTGCTCGGCCTGCTCCTGACGTTGTTCCGCCTCGCTTTGCTGCTGTTGCCGGCTATCATCTTGTGAACTATCTGGTCTACCTTCTACCGCTTGTTGCGTTTCAGTAGCTTTACCATTGCTATCATAACCACTAACCTGACCGGCTGGATTACTACTGCGGCCTTTTTCCTCGGTAGCAACCGCCCGCTCCGGCTTCCCTTTATCCGCTTCACGAACCGGATCAACCAGTTCCCGTCGCTGCATATCCCGCCTGGCTAACTCGGTAGGCGGGTTAGCCGTATTTATGCTGACGTTAGGATAATAGGATGTAATTTGCATTTAGCTTAAACCCGGACATCAATAATGGTGCCCAGCGCTTCGTCAGCAGCCTGAATAGTGCGTACGTTGGCTTCAGCATTACGAGCCTCACCAGATAATTGCACCAGACTTTGCTCCACAGACGGCGTTTGTGATTGTACCTGGCGGTTCTGCTCTGTCGCCTCAGCCTGACGTACGTCAGTTTCAGCAGCGGCTACCTGCTCACGGTTGGCGTTGGTTTGTCGGTTAATATTAACTGTTGCTTCTGTTATACCGGCTGAAGCACGCTGAAATCCCTGCAAACCGGCATTAAATGCTGATTGAATCTCCATAACTGGCTCCTGTGGCGTGAATAGTGTTTAATTATTAACCAAAACGAAGCAAAAAGAAAGGTCATTAATGGTCTGACAGCGTTGCTGACGTCAGCCAACCGTTTAACCAAGCCAGAAATGCCGCCCGGTGAGAAATAAACGGGGCATGTGACGCTTTCTCCAGTACGCTTATTTTAGCGGACGGTTGCAATTTTTCTAATGCAGGGACAACCGCTACCGGTACTAATGAATCCAAGGCGCCAAAACATCCGGAAACCGGTTGGGTTAACCGGGCAAAACTGTGACGTAAGTCCTCAGTAGTCAAAAATGTCAGCCCAGCACTCAGTGCTGCTGCACTCGCCTGCGGGTAAGAGGCAATAGTCTGTTTAAGAGTTGCAGCGTCGGATTTAGCCGTCGCTGAACCCATTGCCTGAATAGCTAAAAAGCGACTGACCGTCTGGGATAAATCGCGTTGAAGGGATTGGGCAAACTGCTGCATTACCGATGCCTGCATGCCCGGCCAGTCAGTTTGTCGCAAAAAGCACGGAGTGGCTGCTATAAGCCCCAGTTGCCGTACTTTTTCCGGGTAATGGTCAGCCAGGGCGATAGCCAGCAAGCCGCCCAGTGACCAGCCACAAACAAGACTGTTTGCCGGGATCTGGCTGGCGAGCCGAGCAAGCACCTGGTCGAAACTGCAGGGTTGTGGCAGGGGCTGTGCCAGACCGAAACCCGGAATATCGGGGGTTAATACCTGCACAGTGGGTATAATATCCGCCAGAATTGTCTGCCAGACTCCCTGGTTTACTCCCCAGCCATGCAGCAGCACCAAAACAGGTTTGTCAGTATCACTAATTTCTGCCATGCTGCCTTTATGTTTCCTTGTTGTTACTGATATGATAAATAAATTTGCTGTGCTGTTCCGCCGCTGCTGGCATCTGCTGTTGCCTGCCCAGTGTATCTGGTGCAGTCTGCCACGGGCTGCTGCCGAACATCATCTTTGCTCGTTCTGCCAACAAGCCCTGCCTGTGTTGCCGTATCAGCTGTGCCATTACAATTTGTTATTGTTGCCTGCTATCAGCCGGGGCCTGCAAAACGCTAAATTTGACCGTCTGCTTTGTCTGGCACTATATCAGCAGCCTTATCAGCACTGGATCTCACGCTGGAAATATGCCACCGATTTAGCAGCGGGCGAGCTATTACTACAACAAATGTGTTTGTTACTGACACACTGCAGTAATAATATGCCACTGCCTCAGGCCCTGACATATGTGCCGTTGCACTGGCGTAAACACCAGCAACGGGGTTTTAATCAGGCGCAGTTACTGGCCGAGGCACTGGGACAACAACTCCAGATCCCAGTGCTGGCATTATTTAATAAATCTGCCAGCCTCAGTCAGCGTGGTCTTAACCGGCGGCAACGACTGAGCAATTTGCAACAGTCATTCAGCCTGACACCACAGGCAGCAGACCTGCCTTGCCATGTCGCAGTGATTGACGATGTTATCACCACTGGTGCTACCGCCAATGCGCTGGCTCGATTATTACGCCGGGCCGGGGTGACAACGATCAGTATCTGGACACTGGCAGTCACACCGGCAGCCGATTACTCAGACTGAATCGGGGCATTAAAAGCGTTACCTAAAAACATGGCATTGATCAGTATGCGGCTAGAGCCATAAAAATAGCCACGAAACACCGGATTGTCTGTCATGGCAATTACCCGGCCCCGCCCCAGATTATGGGCAACAATGGCTGCGCCCTGGGCAATTTTAGGTACATATTCACTGGCGGTGTAGCCTGCCAAATGCGGTTCGGTACTGTACAGTGCCACATTGACAAATGGCGAACTGGCCGGTTGCAACAGCATAATATCATTTTTAAACAGAGGTAAACGGCTGCGAGGTATACCAAAAGTTAACGGATGACTCAGGTCCAGCTCGGCACTGAATATGGCACCGGCAATCCGCTGCTTCGCTGCCAGAGCTTCACGATCAGCGTAGCTTAAGTTCTGCTGCGGGATCAATTGCCGCATTTCCTTGGCCTGCCAGACACCAGTTTGCAGCAAGCCCGCTTTGGCCAGCCAGGCAGCACCTTCTTTATGCCCCCACAAAACACCGCCCTGCTCCGTCCACTGTTTCAGCTGGCTGATCTCGCTTTCCTGCCATTGCCGGTAATTGCCATCCGTCAGAATAATATGGGTATAACGACTTAGGTTAATCCTGCTTAACCGATCTGGCTCTACCATACTCGGCGAAATACCGGCCAAACGTTCAAGGTTATACCACACCTCGCCCGCTTCGGTTGAATCGACTCCGGGCCCGGCAATCAACAGCACTTCAGGCTTATTAACAACCACAAAATTATGACTGCCTAAGTCGCTGCCATCCGGGGTCAGGCCACTGCGTATTGCATGCACCTTCACCGGATATTGCTGCTGTAACTGTTGCAGACGATCAAACCAGTCAGGACGTTGCTGCAAACCGGCAGCTATCAGCATACTGCCAGCTGCAAACTGTGCCGTGCTGTCACCGGTCACGGCACTGAAGCTGTGCAGCGCTGATCGCACTTCCATGCCCTCAGCCAATAGTGCCTGTAATAAAACCGGGGCTTGTTGATCCTGCCAGCTGAAGACATAAGCATATGCACCGGCAACTAGCGGTTGCTTCAGTTGTGGCGGGGCTTGCCACTGGCTGTCGGCCAGCGCCCTGCCGGGTTCACGGCTTACTGCTTTAAACTCAACATTAAAAGCATAAGGTAAGGTCCAGCTTGAAACATCATAAAAGGTATTATCCGGGAAATTTTTCTCAGTGGAAAATGCCGCTTTAATTAGCCGGTACTGTGCCTGCTGTAACGGCACATAGAAACTTTTCCCGGCCTGATATTTGATATCATCGTCCTGCCAGTCACGGTCCAGCGGATAAACTGCTATATGATGGCGCTGCAACAGGTCAAGCAGCGCATATAGCCGGCTTTGATCACCTTCATCGACCAGGATAAAACCTTTGGTTTTATCAGTTTTAGCCTGGGCCAGCGCAGTCTGATAGAAGGCTTGCTGGTAAGCTAATAGTTCCTGCCGTTTTGCCACCGCCCCACGGATGGTTGATAGTGAAGCTGTAAACTGATTTTTTATTGTGTCACTGAAACTGAGCAGTCCATTAATGGACTCCTGAATGTGGCCCCGGCTGCTGGCTTGTTCAAACAGAATGCCAACGCTACCGTTAACATCCGGATAGGTTGAGCCTTTGCCGATATAGAAATCATCAAAGCTCTCTTCACTGTAATAAAGCTGTTTACGCTCATCAAAGGCGGCAGCATGAAACGCTGCGATTGCTGCCGTTATCTCAAAATTACGTATGGGCGTGAGCGGATAGTTACGGCTGGGAATGCCGGGTTGAAAAAAATAACTGCTATTAGTACCCATTTCGTGAAAGTCACCCACCACGTTCGGCAACCACTGCTGGAACTGGGCAATCCGGGCCTGACTTTCCGGATGTTGTAATAATAACCAGTCCCGGTTTAAATCGAACCAGTAATGATTAGGTCGGCCATTTGGCCATGGCTCTATATGCTCCCGATGCTGGGGGTCTGCAACCGGCTTAGCGCCTTTATGCATATTTGCCCACAGCGCAAACCTGTCATGGCCGTCAGGATTAAGACTGGGCTGAATTAAAATCACGGCACGGTTTAACCACGCGGTGACTTCTTCAGTGTTAACGGCCGTTAAATAATGGGCCAGTACCAGTGCCGCATTTGCTGCGCTTGGCTCATTACCATGAACGCCGTAGCCAAGCCAGATAATTACCGGGGCGTCGCTGGCAATAGGTTGATCCTGTTTCGCCTGCTCCCGATGCTGCTGCCGAATCTCTTCCAGCCGCTGTAAATTTTCAGGCGACGAAATCACCAGCTGTAACAGGGGCCGCTGTTCGTGGCTATAACCGATCACCTCTAACATCGCTTTATCTGATTGGCTGGCCAGCTGCTCAAAGTAACGCTGTATCTGATCATGCCGGGCATGCCAGTCGCCAACGGCGTGGCCTAAGGTTTGCTGTGGGGTTGGCAGACTGGTATCCACCGGCTCATTAAAATATTGCGCCTGCGCCAGCGTGGCCCAGAGTACCAAAAAAAACACTACAGTCAGTTTCATGCCTGTTTCCTTTAATTTTTTGCGCGCTCAGTTAGCCAGAAACAACAGCAAAACTCAAGCAGGGCTGGCATCAACGCCTGAGTCGGAGTATGATACGCATTAACCTAGTAATTTAGTCAGGTACTATCATGATTTCTATTTCAGAACAGGCGCAAGCCCATTTTGCAAAGCTACTGGAAAAGCAAGCTGCTGGTACCAGTATCCGGGTATTTGTTGTTAACCCCGGCACGGCGCAGGCGGAGTGTGGCGTATCTTACTGTCCGGCAGATGCCATTGAAGAAAGCGACATTCAGATTGAATTTACCGGCTTTAATGCAGTCATTGATGCCGAAAGCAAACCCTTTTTAGTTGACGCTGAAATCGACTTTGTCACCGATCAGATGGGTTCACAACTGACGTTAAAAGCGCCGAACGCCAAAGTGCGCAAGGTGAATGACAATGCGCCGCTAATGGAGCGGGTGCAGTATGTGATTGATGCCGAAATTAATCCACAACTGGCTAACCATGGTGGCCGCGTATCCGTTATGGAATTAACTGAAGATGGCGTGGCGGTGTTACAGTTTGGTGGTGGCTGCAACGGCTGTTCGCAAGTGGATTTAACCTTGAAAGAAGGTATTGAAAAAGAACTGTTAGCCCGGTTCAACGGCGAGCTGAATGGTGTTCGCGACATTACTGAGCATCAGCGTGGTGAGCATTCTTACTACTGATTCTGTGTCTTGCTGTACTATTAAGCACTCTGGTTACCATAAATTACCGTGGGTTGTTATGCGTCTGATTATTACTCTCTGTTGTCTTTGCTGCTTACTGTCGCCGGCCCGGGCGGCAGTAATGCTGATTTATCATCATGTCGCGGCTGATACGCCACGTGTCAGTAGTGTAACGGCAGCGGAATTGCGGCAGCATCTGCAGTACCTGCGGGATAATAAATTTGACGTAATCGGACTGGATGTGCTGGTAAATCAGCTTAAGCAAGGTAAACCTGTAGCAGACAATGCCGTCGTCATTACCTTTGATGACAGCTTTGAAAATAACTTCACTACGGCACATCCTATCCTGATGGAGTTCGGCTACCCCTATACTATTTTTATCAGCCCGGGCAGTATCGATAACCGGGTGGGGCCGGTGCTGAGCTGGGACCAGGTCAGAACAATGGCTGCTGACGGTGTGCTGGTTGCCAACCACGCCATGAATCATGAACATATGACTCAACGGGAACCCGGTGAAACTGAAGCCGAGTGGCTCGCCCGGATGGAACAGAATATTTTAAACGCCGAACGGCGGATTAAACAGGAAACCGGCCAAAGCCATCAATGGCTGGCTTATCCCTATGGCGAGTTTAATAATCAGCTTGAAGCGCTGGTTAAAAGGCTGGGGTTTATTGGCATTGGTCAACAGTCTGGCGCAATTGGCCACTCTACCCTGCTTACCCGTATTCCTCGTTATCCGGCAGCCGGACAGTATGCCGATCTTGCTAACCTGGCACAGAAATTACGTACCCTGGCATTCGATATTACTGACTACCTGTCAGCGAATCAGCAAATCGGTACTAATCCACCGACTTTGCGCTTATCCGTTAATATCACCGATTTTCTGCGTGATCAATTACGTTGTTACGCTGGCCCGGAAATCCTTGAACCTAAATGGCTGAATGACAATACCTTCGAAGTGACAGCCAGCAAACCTCTTAATCGTGGCCGTAGCCGCTACAATTGCACCGCACCGTCGCTGAGCAAAAAAGGCTATTTTTACTGGTATTCACAGCCCTGGTTAAATCAATAGCATCTATTGAAGATTACTGATATAAAACCGGATTATTAGACAAAAATGGATTTTTTGTGAAGCAGCTAACAAAGTATTTTGCTGCGCTGACCCTGTTGATAAGTTTGCCAGGCGTCGCTGAAGTAGCATTAAGCCCACTGCCACAGTGGATCGTTTCGCAACAGCCTGCCCTGAACAGTGATGTACCGGAACAGGACATTAGTAACGGGATTTATTATTTGCTGGCAGACACGCAAATGCTGGTGCCGGCTAATGGACAACGCCAGATTTTCGAGCATTATGCGAGCTTAGTCACCAGTAGCAAAGGGCTTGAGCAAGCGGGTCAGATAAGTATTTATTTTGACCCGGGCTATCAGCAAATCGCTCTCCATCAGTTAAATATTATCCGAGATAACACAGCAATTAACCGCTATCCGCAAGCGCGGATCAGTTTGGTCCAGACCGAGCAGGATCTGGAAAAACTACTTTATCATGGGGAGACAGCGCTTAATATTGTGATACCTGATTTGCGGGTAGGCGATATTGTTGAATACAGCTATAGTCTCACAGGCAGTAATCCGGTGTTTGCCGACCGTTTCAACACCAGTCAGCAATTAAACTGGACTGTGCCGCTGCAACAGCAATACTGGCGATTAGTGTGGCAAAAGCCCGACTCTCTGGCTTATCGATTCAGCAAAGACCCTGTGCCACTGCAAATCAGCAAGACCCCGGATACAACGACCTACACATTGGTTCAACACAATATTAGACCGGTTAAATATGAAGACAATACGCCACAGTGGTACTCTCCCTATAATATTTTATCGTTAAGTAACAGTACGGATTGGCAGGATATTGCAAGATGGGGCACTAAACTATTTGCACCGGCAATTGACGATAGCCGTGCCGTCGCTTTGCAAGTAGCCCGGCTGCAACGTGACTATCCGGAACCTGAGCAGCAAATTGCTGCCGCTTTGCAGTTTGTGCAGACTGATATTCGTTATCTGGGCATAGAGTTAGCTGAAAGCTCTCACCGACCAGCAAGCGCCGGGCAGGTGTTGCAACAACGCTATGGCGATTGTAAAGACAAAAGTGTATTGCTGGTTAGCATATTACGCCAACTGGGATACGATGCGGTTCCGGTACTGGTCAACACCGAATATGGCATTACATTACCAGCCAGGCTGCCATCGGCCGGAGTATTTGACCATGCTATCGTAAAGCTGAATTTAGATGGTAAAAGCTATTGGCTCGATCCAACCCGCAATTTCCAGGCAGGACCGCTGGATACGTTATACCAGCCGGACTTCGGCTTTGCCCTGGAACTCACAGCGATGACGCGCGAATTGACCACGATGAGCTCTGTTGATGCGCATACCAAGACTGCGATCAACGAGCACTTCCGGTTGACTGGCACGCCCAAAGAACCTGTCGATTATAAAGTAAGCACGGTATACAGTGGTTTAGATGCTGATCGTTCGCGCGCTCAGTTTGCCAGCAACAGTGTCAGCCAGAAAGCTGACGGTTATGTCCAGTTTTACAGCCGCTACTATCCGACCATCAGCCAGGCAGAACCTATCATTAAAGCGGACGATAGCTCAACAGGCAGTATTACTGTTACCGAGTTTTATCAGATTAGCGATTTCTGGCAAGCTGATGCTGCTGCGCCCTCTAAATTAAACGCACGATTTTATAGTAATGGTATCAGCAGTTATCTGCAGACACCCGAAATTGCTGGCCACCGCAGTCAGCCATATGCCCTTAGCCATCCGGTAAATATCAGCCAGACTATGACTATCGAACTGAATGATATCGACTGGCAGTTTACAGAAGAGCAGGTGGAGGAGCACAATCCGTTTTTTCACTATCAGAGCCAGCTGACATTTGACCGGGACAGCAAAACACTGACACTACATTACCAGTATAAAAGTCTTACTGATCACATTATGCCGGATCAGCGGCTTGCTTATATTGCTGCGGTAAACAACGCCCGCAACGACCTCAACCTCACTATTTATCAGTACGATGCCGTTAATGAGCGCTCACAACCAGCAGCCAGTGGAAGTAACAGTAAACTGATTTTTTTAACGCTGGCAGGCTATATGATGTTATGTATCTTATGTATTGCCCTGTGGCTGTTACCAACAGGGCAATACGGCCATAAATCGGGTTTTCCGCAGCCCATGTTCAGGTTTATTCTGACCTGGTTGCTGACATTCAGTCTTTATGGCCTGTACTGGTGCCTTAAAAATGGCCATTTACTTAACAACAGACCACCGGTTTCAGCATCGCCAACAGTGTCTGGTGCAGATTAACGCTGTTGTAGTTGATTTAGCACCCGTGGAAAATCATTAAGTAACTGCTCGCGATTAACCAGTGGCACCTCTCCGGGCTGCATGTCTGGTTTAAAAATAGCCGCAACCTGGCCCTTGGGGTTAATCAGGACAACTGAGGCACTATGATCGACCAGATAGTCCTGCTCTGTCGTACTGCTCATCGCGTACATTAATCCCAGCTCCCGCACGAACGGGAACAGTTGATCATGGCCAGCCGTTAAACCAGTTAGCGCAGGCTGCTTAAAATAGTCGACATATTGTTTCAGTTGCCCGGGTGTATCACGCTGCGGGTCTACTGAAATAAACCAGATTTGCAGAGGCTGGTCTACCTGAGCCGCCAGCTCATCCCGGACACCGGCCAGTTTTGCCAGGGTCAGCGGGCAAATATCCGGGCAAAAAGTATAACCAACAAAGGCCAGCGTCCACTTATTCATTAAATCGGCGCGGCGGCGAACGGTATTGTCCTGATCAATCAGCTTAAACTCCGATAAATTCCGGGGCTGCGGATAAACCAGTGCTTGTTGCGGTAGCGACTTATGTTGCCACAATAAATACAACATAACGCCAGCAACAACCGCTGCAGCCGACAACATCAGGACGATGAGATTACGAAACATAAAACGGTGATACCTTAAAATAATGATCAAGCAGCAGCACTAAAAACAATACCATAAGATGAATGATGGAAAACTTGAATGTCGCCATTGCTGTCTTAGTGTCTGCATTAAATTTTAGCTTCCAGGCATACTGCAAAAACCGTAAATTTAACAGGGTACTGCCCAGCAGATAAACGGCACCGGTCATGCCGACAATATAGGGTAACAGACATACCAGACACAGCAGCACGGTATAAAGTAAAATGGCACTTTTGGTATATTCAATGCCATGCGTAACCGGCAACATTGGCATATTCACCTTAGCGTAATCATCACGCCGGTGAATTGCTAATGCCCAGAAATGTGGTGGCGTCCAGGCAAAGATGATCATGACCAGCAGCAACGCATAGCCATGGATCTCACCGGTAACGGCGGTCCAACCCAGCAGCGGCGGCATGGCACCGGCAAGACCACCTATTACGATATTCTGCGGCGTGGCACGCTTTAAAAACATCGTATATACCACAGCATAGCCAAATAAACTGAGTAGGGTCAGCCAGGCTGTCAGCGGGTTTACTCCCAGATACAATAATACAAATCCAGTGGCGGCCAGTGCACAGGCAAAAGCCACCGCCTGCTGCGAACTCACTCTGCCTTTAGCAACCGGCCGGCTGTGAGTACGGGCCATCTGAGCATCAATCCGTTGATCAACCACATGATTGAGCGCAGCAGCAGCCCCCGACAACAGGCCAATACCGATGGTCGCAAAGATGACTACCGCGATATCCGGCAAACCGGCTGACGCCAACATCATGCCGACCCAGGCTGTTAACACCAGCAAGGCCACCACTTTGGGTTTGGTCAATTCCAGATAGTCGCGCCAGCGCGACATTCCGTGTCTTGTTGCTATTATTGTTGCCATTTACACCTCCCTGCCAACGGGACGGTATAACTGATACAGAACCACCACCATCAGCATCAGTAAGTTCGCCCCGACAAAATTGTGTGCAACCGCATTAATCAGTGGCAGATGCAATACTACATTTAACAGACCCAGCATAAATTGCAATAACAATACTGCGCCAATCGCCAAGGCAAATTTCTGCATTATGGCTGTGCGCGCGCGCCGATACAGGCTGATTGCAAACCAGCCAACTACACCAAGCGTAATAAAAGCGCCGATGCGATGGAACACATGCACCGTCTGCCGGGCTTCAGCTGACATGACGCCATATTCATAGTCACTATAACCAAGATGGAGATCAAAAGCCTCATCAAGCGCCAATCTCTCCAGCCAGCCAGCTTCGCAAACTGGAAGCTCAATACAGGCCAGTGCCGCATAATTTGCTGCGGTCCAGCCACCCAGTCCTATTTGCAGCATCACGATAACTGCCGCAGCAACTGCTAACGGCTTTATTGCTGCTATATCAGGTTCCGCCACCCGCAATTCAGGCGTCAGCTGCATCCAGTAAAGTGCCAGTAAGCAATAAAGGGTAAAGCCGCCCAGTAAATGTGCCAGCACCACTATTGGTAATAAGCTCATGGTAACTGTCCAGGCGCCTAATGCGGCCTGACCTATCACCAGCAACAATAATATTGTTGGTAACGTGCGCTGTGGACGTTTTTTAGTAACCATACTGGAAATAAAAATGGCAGCGATCAGCAAACCCAATGTGCCGGCCAGATAGCGATGAATCATTTCATTCCAGGCTTTCTGCGGCTCTAGTGGCCGATCGGGAAAAGCCTGCGCAGCCAGCGCAATGCTTTCTGGTTTTTGCGGCACTTTCAGAAAACCATAACAACCCGGCCAGTCCGGACAACCTAGGCCAGCATCGGTCAAGCGGGTAAAAGCACCGTAAATAATGACTACCATTGTCAGCAATAAGGTAACGGACACCAACTTCTTATGTCTGGTCATACGCTCGTCCTGTCATAATTTATTAATTTTAATAAGTCATAGCGAATATTGCGCGCTGTGTCAGCCATCTCAGCCTGGTGGCTAGGCATCGGGTAGCTCAGTAATACCAGTCCTTTCTGATCGACCAGTAAAATCTGTTGCTGCAGATATCCCAGATTATCGGTTGCAGCCTTTTGCTGAATAAACATCGGATAAGCGTCCGGCTCGTTTAACGTGCCCACCACCACAGGCTGGACCTGCTCCTGTTTGCGGCCAAGGCCGATATATAATTGTTTAACGGTATGCATTGCATTCTGACAACGTTGGTCACAGGCCGTATCTGCCAACATTACGATCCGCCAGTGCTTTTTCTGGCCGCTGATGTCATCCAGCAGGAAAATTTCCTGTTCAAGCCAGCTTCCTCTGCTGGCCGAGCCCGGATTAAACCAGCCCATCTCCAGCACTAGCTTGGCTGCCGCCAGCGGCAATACACAACACAGAACAAACAACAGCATAAATTTATTTTTGTTCATTTTCTCTCCCGCTGCGCCGAGCAGCTGCTATGGCCACTGCGACTACCGCAATTGCCAGCATAAACCATTGAAAGGCATAACCATGGTGTTTTTCTGGTGGCATTACCACGGCCTGATAATGAGGTAAAAAAGGACTGGCCGCTTGCTGATACAATAAAAACGGATACGAACTGACGGGCAACTGATCTGCCATTTGTGCCAGCTCCGGTTGTTGAATCCGTTGTGGCCAGCCTTCGGCTTCAGTATTCGGTCCGAGCCTGAAGCCCCCTACCTTGCTACGAATAAGCCCTCGCAGCTGAAGTTGCTCTGGGATCTTCAGCTCGGGTAGCTTTGTCCGGTCAATACCTGCTGCCACCCAACCGAGATTAACCAGTAAAGGGCGGCTTTTAGCGGTACTTTGCACCGGAATAATCACATCGTAGCCAACTTTACCATCAACAATCTGATTATCCAGCAACCAGACAAAGGGTTTCAGCCAGCGACCTTCACCCGCAAAAAGCACGCCATCGGCCTCGGCCGCTGTCAGTACAGCCAGCTGTTGCCAGTTCAGGGCACCCTGTTGCTGAAGTTGCTGCAGTTGATTAATCTGCAGTGCTTTTTCTTCTGCGCGTTGTAACTGCCAGTAGCCAAGCTTGCTTAAAATAATAAAAGCCGTCACAGTAATCAGCAGCCACAGTTTGTGAATGCCAAAATGGCGGCCAAAGAGTTTAATCCGCATAACCTGCCAACCGGAGATCAGAAAGGATGTTGCTAAAGCTTATTATCATTGCGCTACTACTATTTATTGTTTTCAATCTGTTCCGGGCCGGCATTGTGATGCTGCGTAACGATCCGGAACAAAAACAAATGTCACGTTTTCTCGGGCGCCGGGTATTCTATTCGGTGCTGGTATTGCTGCTGCTATTACTGGCAGTAGCCCTGGGCTGGGTTACCCCCAACCCGAGGCCATATTAAGCTTGCTGGTTACAGGATATAAACAATAACAAACAAGCATATCCAGACTACATCAACAAAATGCCAGTACCAGGCGGCAGCCTGAAAGGCAAAGTGTTTCTCAGGAGTAAAATGCCCTTTCAGCACCCGGAAAAACACAAACAGCAGGATGATGGCACCCAGTGTCACATGTAAGCCATGAAAGCCGGTCAGCAGAAAAAAGGTATTACCGTAAAAACCGGAATCCAGTCGCAGCCCCAGGTCCTGATAAGCATGAATATATTCATATACCTGCAGGCCCAGGAAAGTCGCGCCTAATAGCAGGGTCAGTAACAACATCAGCTTTAACTGGCCGCGTTTTTGCTGCTCCAGCCCGGTATGGGCAAAGTGCAGGGTAACTGACGACGTAAGCAGAATAATGGTATTAATCAGTGGCAAACCGGTCCACGGCATGGCCTGAGTTTCAATACCGCCCGGCGTTTTAACTAATGGCCAAACCGGTTCAAAATTAGGCCACAGCAGCTCAAACGTCATCGCATTATTGCTGGCGCCGCCAAGCCACTGCATTGCTATCATCCGGCCGTAAAACAGTGCACCGAAAAATGCCATAAAAAACATGACTTCTGAGACGATAAACCAGCTCATTCCCTGACGGAACGAGCGGTCCATCTGGTTGCTGTACAAGCCACTCATCGACTCATCAATCACATTTCTGAACCAGCCAACCAGCATAAATACCAGGATGGCAAAGCCTGCCAGCAGCAAATAGCCACCAAAGCCACTTTGCTGCTTACTGATGTCAATGACGAAGTGCCCTGCACCAAACGCAATACAAAACAATGCTATGGCACCCACTATCGGCCATGGACTCTGGGCGGGAACATAATATTTTTCATAGGTTTTTGTTGTCATGTTATTCCCCAATATTATCTTGTTGTGGTTGCTGGGTTGCCCATGCCTGAGTGACATCGTACAAAGTGTAATTCAGGGTTATAGTATTAAATTGTGGCGGCAACGCCGGGTCCACATAAAACTGTAACGGCATCAGCATATTTTTGCCGCCGGCCAGTTGTTGCTGACTGAAGCAAAAACACTCAATTTTATTAAAATATAGTGCAGCCTGGCCCGGCGATACCGATGGCACAGCCTGGCCCACAATCATGCGACCCGTTGGATTTTCTGCCAGATAATTCATGATATGAATTTCACCGGGGTGGACCTTCATACTGTGTATTTCAGGTTTAAATACCCATGGCATGTCTTTATTAGGCCGCGCCAGAAACTCAATAGTAATTTCGCGGCTGGTATCAACAATGGCATTGTCACCTGTTGCTGCTACCACCGCTGTTTTACCATTAATACCGGTTAAATCACAAAACACGTCGTAAAGCGGCACCAGCGCGAAACCAAAGCCAAACATTGCCAGCGTAACCAGCAGCAGCTTGCCAATTAATGGTTTGTTCTGCGCCATCGCTTGCTCCTTACTTAATAACCGGTGGGGTTTCAAAGGTATGGTATGGCGCCGGCGACGGTACTTCCCACTCCAGACCTTCAGCGCCTTCCCATACCTGATCGGTTGCCTTCACCCCGCCGCGGGCACATTTAATCAGCACCCAGACAAAAATGAGCTGCGACAATCCGAACAGAAAGCCACCGATACTGATAAAGGCATTAAAATCGGCAAACTGCAGAGCGTAATCCGGGATCCGCCGGGGCATTCCTGCTAGACCGACAAAATGCATCGGGAAGAACAACATATTTACTGAAATTAACGAGCACCAGAAATGCCACTGTCCCAGCGTTTCGTCGTACATATTGCCAGTCCATTTCGGCAACCAGTAATACACCGCTGCAACTATCGAGAATATAGCACCGGTAACCAGTACATAGTGAAAATGAGCAACGACAAAATACGTATCATGATACTGGAAGTCAGCAGGGGTTATCGCCAGCATCAGGCCCGAGAATCCGCCGATGGTAAACAATACAATAAAGGCCAGGGCAAACATCATCGGCACTTCAAACGTCATAGCACCGCGCCACATCGTTGCCACCCAGTTAAAGACTTTAACGCCGGTAGGCACTGCGATTAGCATGGTGGCATACATAAAGAACAGCGTCGCGAACACTGGCATACCGGTAGTAAACATATGGTGTGCCCAGACCAGAAATGACAGTATCGCGATACTGGCAGTGGCGTAAACCATAGAGGCATACCCAAATAATTTCTTTCGGGCAAAGGTTGGAATAATTGCTGAAACAATACCGAAAGCCGGCAGAATCATAATGTACACTTCCGGGTGGCCGAAGAACCAGAAAATATGCTGAAACAACACCGGATCGCCGCCACCTGCCGCATCAAAGAAGCTGGTGCCAAAGTATTTGTCAGTTAATACCATGGTGACCACACCGGCCAGCACCGGCATGACCATAATCAGCAAAAACGCGGTTATAAACCAGGTCCAGACAAATAATGGCATTTTCATCCAGGTCATACCGGGTGCCCGCATGTTCCAGATGGTAACAATAACGTTGATTGCGCCCATAATAGATGAGATACCCATAATATGTACTGAGAATACAAATAACGCTGTACTGTCACCGCTGTAAGTAGTGGAAAGCGGTGCGTAGAAAGTCCAGCCGAAGCTTGGTCCACCGCCTGGCATAAATAAGGATAGTAACAAAATCAAAAATGCAAACGGCAGGATCCAGAAGCTCCAGTTATTCATTCGTGGCAGCGCCATATCAGGCGCACCAATCATCATCGGGATCATCCAGTTAGCCAGGCCGGTAAAGGCCGGCATGACCGCACCGAATACCATAATGAGGCCGTGAACCGTGGTCATCTGGTTAAAAAAGTGGGGTTCTACAAATTGCATACCAGGCTGAAACAGTTCCAGCCGGATAACCATTGCCATTGCACCACCAATAAAGAACATAATTAACGCGAACACCAGATACATGGTGCCGATATCTTTATGGTTAGTGGTATATAACCAGCGTGTTATACCGCTGGGTTTATGATCATGATGATCGTGATGCTCATGCTCGCGATCATTTGGTTCAGTAATTACTACAGACATGATTATTCTCCCTCACCCTGCTGCACTTTATAAACATCGGCAGCCTGTACGGCATCACCGGTATCATTCCCCCAGGCGTTTCGGGTATACGTCAGGACAGATGCTAGTTCTTTTAAGGTTAACTGCCGGCCAAAAGCCTGCATTGCAGTACCGCTTTTACCATTCAGCACGATATTGATATGGGCGGCTTTATCATTCAGGATCAGATTACTCCCTGCCAGCGCAGGGAAAATGCCAGGCAAGCCTGCCCCATTCGGTTGATGACAGGCAGCACAATAGGCTATGTAGGTCCGTTCGCCATTGGCCATCAGCTCAGTCATATCCATATTCATCGCCAACAGCTCCTGCTCAGCGGCTTTTTCTTCGGCAATCCGGGTTTCCTCGGCCAGTTTCCATGCAGCGTAGTCCTCGGGGCTTTTTGCCACCACCACCACCGGCATATAAGCATGATCTTTACCGCACAATTCAGCGCACTGACCACGGTAAATACCGGGTTCATCTACCCTGGTCCAGGCTTCGTTAATAAAACCGGGATTGGCATCTTTTTTCACGGCAAAAGCCGGTACCCACCAGGAGTGAATAACATCATCAGAGGTCATCAAAAAACGAATTTTCTGGCCGGTGGGAATGACGAGTGGCCGGTCAACTTCAAGCAGATAGTTTTCACCTTTTGCAAAGCGGTTGCTGATTTGCTCACGCGGCGTGGCCAGTACAGAGTAATATTCCAGGTCACTGCCCAGATATTTGTAATGCCACTTCCACTGCGAGCCGGTTATCTGAACTGTGACATCCGCTGCGGAGGTATCATCCATGGCGATTAGCGTTTTCGAAGCCGGTATAGCCATACCAATTAAGATGACCACCGGAATAGCGGTCCAAAGAATTTCTATTTTGGTACTTTCATGAAATTGAGCCGGTTGCACGCCCCGCGATTTTCGGTGTAACAGGATAGAAATAAACATTATCCCAAACACCACTGCCCCGATAACACAGCAAATCCAGAAAATCAGCATGTGCAGGCTGTAAACCTCCTGGCTGATCTCCGTTACGCCTTTAGTCATATTTAAAGGCATGGCTGCTGCATTAGCCGAAGCGGCTAAAAGCAAGGTCGGCAGCGACCAACGTATACTACGCGTTTTCGCCACTGTACTTCTCCTCTGTCATTTGCAAAGCAAACTGCAGAAACCTGTACACAGTAATACACGGCGAATACCGATAAAAATACGGTGAATACCGCTAACCCCCGAACCTATGTATGACGTTTCTTTGCTTTATTATTGTTATAGTTTTTTTTAATTTAACTGCCCGTGCAGTAACCCAAAACGGTAACCGATATTTTTTTCAGCAACCTTTGACTAAGAATCATCCAAATCAACGTCAGTGTAAACCCCTAAATAGCAAAAGCGCCGGCAAAACCAACAGGTCGTACCAGCGCCTTTGTTAACAATTAACTTATTGAGCTAAAGGTTTTTTATAACCAGCTGCCATTGCGAATTACTCCAACCGCCAGGCCTTCAATCGCAAACTGTTGCTGGCGCAGGTCTACTTTTATCACACTGAAATCTTTATTTTCCGGATGCAATAACACCTGATGGCCATCGCGCTGAAAACGCTTAACGGTGACATCCTCATCCACTCTGGCGACAATTACCTGACCAGGCTGCGCCTGAGAGGTTTTATGAACAGCCAGCAAATCACCATCCAGAATACCAATATCCTGCATGCTCATACCTTGCACTTTAAGCAGAAAGTCAGCGTGCGGTTTAAATAAGTGAGCATCAATCTGATAGTGATCCTGCACATGCTCTGCAGCCAGAATAGGCTGGCCGGCCGCTACTTTACCAATTAATGGCAGCCCCAGTTGCTCAGGCTCAAGCTCATCCTCCAGCAACCTGATGCCTCGGGATGTACCGGGCATCATGGTAAGCACCCCTTTTTTTGCCAGAGCCTTTAAATGTTCTTCCGCCGCATTAGCTGATTTAAAGCCAAGTTGACTGGCTATTTCAGCACGGGTAGGCGGCATACCAGTCTCTGCCTGATAATCTTTGATAAGTTGCAAAATTTCTGCCTGGCGAGGCGTAAGTGGTCTCATAATGCTGTCTACCTATACAGTTAGTACTGTGAGTATATACAGGCTTTTACGAATTGCCAAATTTTTGTCAGCAAGGCAAATTTGCCAGTACCGGCTTCCGTGATATTCTTGTATGTCTGTGATTTATGCCGGTATTGTTATGTTTTCTCCGTTATCGTTTTTTACTACGTTGTTAAAATGGCCGCTGCGGGTATTAGTAAAGTTTAAAATAGTGCCGGATAACGCCGTGAGGGAGCTGGCACTTGATCTGAACCGTCCGGTTTTTTATGTCTGTCACACTGAGTCTGCCAGCGATCTGGCAACGTTGCGCCGGGTATGTCAGAAACTGGCGCTACCTGATCCACTGACCCCCGTTTCCCTCGATGGCCGTCAGTTGTCCCGCACTTTATTTCTGGTTAAGCCGCACAGTGTCATTGGTGGCAGGTCAAAAACCCGAGCACTGGAACAGGGCCAGCAACTGCTGCAACTGCATCTGGCAAACCCCCAACTGGATGCCCAGCTGGTGCCTGTTGCCATTCTGTGGGGCCGGGCCCCTGGCAAGGAAAATAGTATTAAGTGGTTGTTGGGCGAAGCCAATGCACCACATTGGCTGGCGAAAATGTTAATTGTGCTGGTATCGGGCCGCCACACCCTGGTCCGGTTAAGCCGGGCGGTATCGCTTAACCAGATGGCCGCTCAATTTGGTGATACAGCCGATACGGCGCGTAAACTGCTCAGAATGTCACGTTTTCATTTTTACCGGCAAAAGCTGGCGGCAACAGGTCCGAAATTGGTTAACCGCAGTGAGCTGTTCAATGCTCTGCTGGCATCACCTGCGTTAAAACAGGCGATTGAAGATGAAGCCCGCAGCAAAAAAGTCCCCGTTAAAGTGGCCCGTAATGAGGCCCATAAATTGCTGCAGGAAATTGCGGCTGATTACCGTGAGTCGACGCTGCGCGTTGGTGACCGGGTACTAAGCTGGTTGTGGAAAAAGCTCTACAGCGGCATCAAAATTAATAACGCTGATATGCTGCATGATTTGGCGCAAAAAGGCCACGAGATTGTGTACGTGCCTTGCCATCGCAGCCACATGGACTACCTGTTACTTAGCTATGTTATTTATCATCAGGGACTGGTACCGCCGCATATCGCGGCCGGTATAAATTTAAATTTCTGGCCGGCAGGGACGATTTTCCGGCGGGGCGGCGCCTTTTTTATCCGTCGCAGCTTTAGCGGTAATAAGCTCTATTCAGCAGTATTTCGCGAATACCTGAGCCAGTTGTTTAGTAAAGGGTATGCCGTTAAGTATTATTCCGAAGGGGGGCGCAGTAGGACAGGACGGTTGCTGCAACCGAAAACCGGTATGCTGGCAATGACGGTACAGTCGATGCTGCGGGGGATTGAACGCCCCGTAACCCTGGTGCCGGTGTATCTGGGATATGAGCATGTTATGGAAGTCAGCACCTATGTTAACGAGCTGCAGGGTCAGGGCAAGAAAAAAGAGTCTATCGGCGGCGTGCTAAAAGCCATCCGCCACTTACGTGATTATGGCTTCGGTTATGTTAATTTCGGCGAGCCGATTCAACTTAATCAATATTTAAACCAACAGGTAAGTGACTGGAAAAAACATATTAATCCGCTGGAAGTACAAAAGCCGAACTGGCTGAACCCCCTCGTCGCTAAACTCGCTAATCAGGTTATGCAGCACATTAATCAGGCTGCAGCACTTAATGCCACCAATTTAATTGCGCTGAGTGTTCTGGCTACTGACAAACACATTATGACCCGGGACGAATTGTCCCAGCAGCTTGATTTATATATTAACTTGCAGAGGCAGGTGCCTTATCATCCGAATGTCAGCCTGCCTGAAGCAGACGCTGATGGCCTGATTAAGCATGCTCTGACGCTGCAGAAGGTAAATAGTAGCAGTGATGGTTTTGGCGAGTTAATTGGCCTCAGTGCGGAGCACAGTGTGCTGGCCCGTTACTACCGCAATAACGTATTGCATTTATTTATGCTGCCCTCATTGCTGGCTTGCGCTGTATTGCATCAGCGTAGTATCAGCCGCCAGCAGTTACTCGGTTACATTGAGCAGCTATATCCTCTGCTGCAGGCAGAATTATTTTTATATGTCAGCTCTTTGCAGACCTATTGTCAGGCAATACTGCAATTTATGACAGAGCAGGGACTAGTTGAGAGTAATGGCGATAACTATTATGCGCCGGCACAGCAAAGCCGCTATTATTATCAATTGAGTCTGCTGGCGTATAATGCCGAAGATACCCTGCAGCGTTATGCAATAGTGCTGAATCTGGTGCAGGCACAAGGGCCGCTGAGCCGGCCTGAGCTAGAAAAACGTAGCCATCAACTGGCACAACGACTTCTGAATCTGCATGGTATTGTCGCGCCGGAGTATTACGATAAAGGCTTATTTACGACCTTGATCAATGCGTTGAAAGAGGCCGGGATCAGCCATACCGACAGCCACAATCAGGTTTGCCGAAGTGAACGGTTGGAAAAACTGACCCAGACTGTTAACACCTTACTGCGTAACGATATTTTGCAAAGCCTGCAAAGCATCATGCCGCAGCAGGCTGCGTCTTAACGGGCCGTGGCGTACTGGCGGATCACGCCCTCCTGGATCGTTGAAGCAACCAGCTCGCCGCTGCGGTTAAAAAACTGCCCCCGCACCAGGCCACGCCCGCCGCTGGCCCGCGGGCTGTCTACCGCATACAGTAACCAGTCATCGAACCGGAAGTCCTGATGAAACCACATGGCATGGTCGATGGTTGCAACCTGCATATTCGCCGCCATAAACGAGGCGCCATGCGGTTGCAAGGCAGTGGGCAGAAAGTTGAAATCTGAGGCATACGCCAGCAAATATTTATGAACCCGCAAATCGTCCGGCATACTGCCATTAGCTTTAAACCAAACATAGCGTTTTGGCGCACTGATTTGCGGCTGAAACGGGTTCTGAAAATCAACTGGCCGCATTTCAATCGGTTTTTCACAGATAAACTTGCTGCGCAGACTTTCGGGGATAAGAGAGGCATGTTGCTGATAAAATGCCAGATCAGAAACCAGTTCGTCCGGTCCGGGCACCTCTGGCATAGGATCATAATGGCTAAATCCCTGTTCTTCGGTCTGAAAAGACGCTGTCATATAAAAAATGGGCTTGCCATACTGAATTGCACTGACCCGGCGGGTACTGAAGCTTTTGCCGTCTCTGATGTTTTCAACTTCATAGACAATAGGTTTTGCCGCATCGCCCGGCCGTAAAAAATAAGAATGAAAAGAGTGCACTTTGCGATCACCTGCCAAGGTTTCCTTAGCAGCTGACAGCGCCTGCCCCATTACCTGGCCACCAAATACGGCTTTAAAACCCAGATCCTGACTTTGACCACGGTACAGGCCTAACTCAATGGTTTCCAGTTTTAATAACGATAATAAATTCTCTAATACCTGACTCATACGGCGGTCCTTTTGCTACACTGGGCATTCTCTATTCTGCCGCAAAGCAAGGTAGCTGGCAAAGATGAACTACTGGTTATTTAAAACAGAACCGGTTGAGTGCAGTATTGACGATTTTGCCAATGCACCAGACCAACCCATTAGCTGGGAAGGTGTTCGAAATTATCAGGCCAGAAATTTTTTGCGTGATGATGTTGCTGTTGGTGATGACGTCTTTATTTATCACTCAAGTTGCAAGGATATCGGCATCGCCGGTATTGCCAGAGTTGTCAGACCGGCTTACCCGGATCCCAGCCAGTTTGACAGCAGCAGCATTTATTATGATCCGAAATCTACTGAGGCATGCCCCCGCTGGATAGCTGTGGATTTAGTTTTTGTTTGCAAGCTGCCTGAACTAATCCCACTGGACAAACTGAAAAAAATAGCTAATCTGGTAGAGTTGCCGTTGGTACGTAAAGGCAACAGACTTTCTGTTATGCCTGTTACCAGCGCACAATGGCAAACCATTTTAGCGCTTACCTGACTGGCCTGACTGAACCCGAAACATAAGTCCATGTAGTTGGAGCCAGGTATGATTCAAGAGAGGCGCCAGACGAATAAGGATATGCATTATTTCTGGGAAGAGCTCAATTTGGCACAGAAGTTTGCTGTCGCTGAGTTGCAACGATTCGGCTATGAGTTACGGTTTGTCCGGCGACAAGACAACCACAAAGTGGCAGTGTTGTTTGCTGGTAATAAAATGGCAGCAATAGATCACGACGGTCAGATTGATACAGAACCTAAGGTTGTGGTTCGACATTAAGATGCTGACGCTGCTGCTTAACCGGCCAGCGATTGGCTGTTCCTAACCGTTAAGATAAAACAGTCATTATCCGCAAAGAGCCGGCATCAGCCGGCATCTTTTTTTAAAGCCGCTGAGATTAGTCAGTCTGCCCGGCGGCAATGTAGGCGGCAACCTGCCGCTCCAGCACTGCCAGCGGCACACTGCCATTACCCAGCACCACATCATGAAACTGGCGGATATCAAATTTGCTACCCAGCTGTCGCTCAGCCTCTGTCCGGAGCCGTCTGATCGTCAGCTCACCCAGTTTGTACGATAGTGCCTGTGCCGGCCAGCTGATATAGCGGTCAATTTCAGTTTTCACATTGTGCATCGACAATGCAGTGTTCTCAGCAAGAAAATCAATAGCCTGTTGTCTGCTCCAGCCCATACTGTGCATACCGGTATCGACTACCAGCCGGGCGGCACGCCACATTTCATAGGTCAGACGGCCAAAATCAGTATAAGGGTCCTCGTAAAAACCCATTTCCAGCCCAAGATACTCTGCATATAACCCCCAGCCCTCACCAAAAGCAGAGGTATAGAAACTGCGGCGGTAATCTGGCAGGCTGGCCTGCTCTCTGGCCAGTGAGATTTGTAAATGATGGCCGGGGACGGCTTCGTGCAGGGTCAGCGCGGGCATCTCGTATAATGGACGACGGTTAAGCGCGTAGGTATTTACCCAGTAATAACCGGCCTGATCATCGCGTGACGCACCGGCATAGCGACCTGTTGTATATTTTGGCGCAATTTCTGCCGGTACCGGTACCACACCGTAAGGTGTTCTTGGTAGCGTTTTAAATAAGCGGGGTAATTCGGCATCAGCCTGTTTGGATAACCAGGCAGCGTAGCGCAGTAACTCCTGTTCTGTCTTTGGATAAAACTGCGGGTCGGTTCGTAGAAACTGAATAAAATCTGCAAAAGTTCCTGTGAATTCAAGTTGCTCAATAATCGCCTGCATCTGGGCACGAATGCGTGCCACTTCTGCCAGCCCCGTTTCATGCACCTGCCGGGGACTCATCTGCAAGGTCGTATAGTGCTCAAGCCTGTTCTGATAAAAAGCGCTGCCCTGCGGCAGGGCGCTGGCAGCAATACTGTCGCGGGCACCCGGGATATATTGCTGCACCATAAAATCGTAAAATGCCTGGTAGGCCGGATTCACGTCATCACGTATCAGCTGTTCTGCACTGGTCTTCAGCTGTTGCCATTTTTCCGGGCTGATAGTGTCGGGCTTAACCAGAAAAGGCCGGTAGAACACACTGGCTGTCATATCATCAGTAATATAAGAGCTGATACTTTTCTCAAAGCCTGCCAGAACGACCCTGGGCTGGGTAATGCCGGTAAGCAGCCCCTGACGCATCCAGTCTGTTTGTTGCTGCATATATACCGGTACTGTTGCCAGCTTTTTCAGATAATTGTCGTAATCGGCACTCTGGCGTAAGCTACTGCGCTGCAGCATCATTGCCACTGCGCTGTGAAACCCTGATTCTGAGGTCAAAGGTGTCAGATGTGCATTAAAGCGGTACTCGTCAATCTGGTTAGCCAAACGATATTGCAAGATGGCGTGATTAATCTGGTTTTGTTCTGATAACAGCTCTGTATCGACCTTCATTAGCTGCTGTTGCCAGTCAAGCCGTTGCTGTTGCCGGGCACTCAATGCTGCCGGCGACATATCAGGCAACCGGTCTGGTTCGTTTGCTGTCAGTCTCGTCTCTCCCTGCCAAATCTGATCGGCTAACTGACTGAAATGCTGATCGGCATCCTGCTGTTTCGGCGCCATTGCACAGCCCGCCAGCACAGTCATTAACGCAACGAGGGTAAGCAAATTTCGCATAACGTTGATCCTTCCTCTGATGATGCCACCGATTGTAACCTGATTTACTATTGAAAAAAGTCGCTTAAACTGACAAAACCAGCAGCTGAGCTGACATTTTCCATTCTGTTTGCCGTTATTTTCAGCTACTGAACGATTTTGTTTACATAGCAGGTTGCCAGCGAGCCGGATTCGGTTACTATGGGACCCGAAAATAATAATAAAGTGATTGGCTCCGGAGCTAAACATCGTCTTATGAAGTATCAGGATTCGCTGCAACAAGCGCTGGAAAAAGCGGGCTTAGTCAAAGCTTTCCTGCAGCATAACCAACTTGCTATCCATCCGGTTAATTATGCGGTGGTGTACGACTATATCAGTGGTAATAACGCCGGTTTATGTCAGGCTATTGAGCAGAAGCTGGCCAGCAAAACAGCGTTAGATGATTTTATCATGGCCGAGTTGTACCAGCGCTGGCTGGCTGACGAGAGCGCAGAGCAGGAGCAATTACTACGGGAAGTTACCGGCATAGTCGGACGTTTATCCGGTTATACCGACTTAGCGGCTGAGGCAACCGGTCAGTTTATTCAGCAGCTGGAACACCAGTTAGACAGTTTAGCGGCTAAACCGGCCAGGCTGGCAGACATTGCCGGTATTATCAAGGCACAGGCACAATCTTATCAGCAGCAACAACAGCAGTTACACAACCAGCTGGCGATGGCGAATAAGCAAAGCCACCAGTTACGCCATGAACTGGAACAGCTGAAATTGCAGCGGATGCAGGATCCACTTACCGGGCTTTACAACCGGGTAGCGATGCAGAATCAGGTCGATATCTGGTTAACTGAGCAGCCCGAACGGCGGATTGCCGCTATTGCCGTCGATATTGACCATTTCAGTCGTTTTAATCAGGAATACGGCCAGACCATTGGTGATGTGATCCTGAGTAAAGTGGCACGTAAAGTTGGCAGCTATGTTCAGGCCAGTGGTATGCCGGTTCGCTCAGGTGGTGAAGAGTTTTTATTATTGTTACCAGACATCGACCTTCGCACCGCTAATGAAATAGCAGAGCAAGTGCGCAAAGGCGTCGAAAAATTACGATTTGTCTCATCCCGCGATAAAAAAAGCCTGCCCAAGGTGACGATTTCTCTGGGCGTGGCGCTATTTCAGGCTAAAGAAAACTGGTATCAGTTTCTTGCCCGCAGCTCGCAGATTTTAAAACTGGCAAAAGAACGTGGCCGCAATCAGGTTGCAGACGAATTAATGTTACAACCCGGCTGAACCTGCAGCCGTCTGAGCCGTATAAAACCAGCAGTTGGCTACTGAGGCCAATTCTTTTACACTACCCATTCTTTTAGTGCTGACGCAGGCCACCCCATGACAGAACCAAAACACGACACGACTCATTTTGGATATAAAACCGTTCCCGCTGCTGAAAAAGTTTCGCTGGTGGCCAATGTGTTTCATTCAGTCGCTGCTAAATACGACATTATGAATGATGTCATGTCATTGGGTATTCATCGCTTATGGAAACGATTTACCCTGGATTGCAGCGGAGTCAGGCCAGGTCAGCAGGTATTAGATCTTGCTGGCGGCACAGGCGATATTGCCGCGCTGTTTTCGCGTCGGGTCGGGCCATCCGGTAAGGTAATATTAGCTGATATAAACGAGTCAATGCTTAATGTCGGCCGCGACAAACTTCGCGACTCAGGGCTGATTTCTAACATCGAATTCGTCCAGGCTAATGCTGAAGCCCTGCCCTTTGCCGACAACAGCTTTGATATTGTCAGTATTGGTTTTGGCCTGAGAAATGTCACCGATAAAGCGGCAGCGTTGCAGTCGATGTTCCGGGTATTAAAACCTGGTGGCCGGCTGCTGGTACTGGAGTTTTCCAAGCCAGAGCAACCATGGCTGAGCAAAGTGTACGATATGTACTCCTTCAAACTGCTGCCGGTGATGGGCCAGTTGATCGCCAATGATAAAGAAAGTTATCAGTATCTGGCAGAGTCTATCCGGATGCACCCCGATCAGGAAACCCTGAAAAATATGATGATCGACGCCGGCTTTGCCGAGGTAAGCTACCATAACCTGACCGGCGGTATCGTCGCCTTGCACCGGGGTTTTAAATTCTGATGTTGACTGCGCTGTTACCGCAACTGCTCTGCGCCAGTGCCGAACGGCTGTGTCAGAGTGTTATCAGCATGGATAGTGAGGCAACGGAGCGCTTGAAAAAATTGCAGGGAAAGCAACTGGCTTTTACGCTGCGCGAATTAAAATTACGGCTGGTACTGACGGCCGGCACTGACCGTCTGTTATTTAACCGGCATAATGAGGCCGTTGATTGTGATATCAGAACTGACCTTGCCAGTCTGCGTCAGCTCAGGGATGCCAGCCAGCTTACCCGCTTAATTAAAGCCGATGCCTTGCAGATCGAGGGAGACATTCAGGTCGCCCAGCAATACAGCTATTTTCTGCAAAGTCTCAATCCGGATTGGCAGGAAGCGCTGTCAGGCTATGTCGGTGATGCGATGGCGCATAAAATAGCGCTTAGTATTCAGCAATTGCAGTGCTATTTACAACAAAAAAGCCGGTTAATTGAGCAGAGCATGACCATGCTGGCACAGGACGAATTATTACTGACCCCTTCCAGCCTTGAAATGCAGCAGTTCAGTCAGGATGTCAGTGAACTCAGTGCCAGAGTGTCCAGGCTGACTGCCAGCCTGCCCGATGTCGAGGAGTAACAGGTGCGATTCAGTCGTTTTTATCACATTCAGAAGACGTTATTGCAATACGGTCTGGATGAGCTTATTCCTGCCACCTGGCAGCCCTGGTATGCCCGGGCGATGCGCAAAAGCGCTTTTTGGCTGCGCAACCGTTATGCGGGTTACCCGGTAGGCAAACGATTACGGCTGGCGCTGCAGAGTCTTGGCCCGGTATGGATAAAATTTGGCCAGATGTTATCAACCCGCCGTGATCTGCTGCCGGCAGAAATTGCCGATGAGCTGGCCAGGCTTCAGGACAAAGTCGACCCGTTCCCGGGCGAGCTGGCGCAGCAGTTAATTGAACAGGCGCTTGAGCTGGCTGATATCAGCCAGCTATTCAGCAGTTTCAGTGTCACGCCGCTGGCGTCTGCTTCAATCGCTCAGGTACATGCAGCGGTATTACGCCTGCCTGATGGTACTGATGCTGATGTGGTTATAAAAGTAATCAGACCGGACATCCGCCAGCAGATTATCGCTGATCTGGATTTAATGGATGGCCTGGCGGCGATTGCCGCGCGCTATTTACCCGACGGTAAACGCCTGCGCCCCCGTGAAGTAGTGTCAGAGTACCGTAAAACGATTCTTGATGAACTTGACCTGCAACGCGAAGCGGCTAACGCCATTCAGTTGCGACGCAATTTTGAAGGCTCCGATTCGTTGTATATTCCCTATGTCTATAGTGATTTCAGCCGACCAAATGTCATGGTTATGGAACGGATATACGGTATACCCGTCTCAGACATCGCTGCCTTAAACGCCCAGCGTACCGACATGGAGTTACTGGCCAAACGTGGCGTGGAAGTCTTCTTTACCCAGGTGTTTCGTGACAGTTTCTTTCACGCTGATATGCATCCTGGCAATATTTTTGTCTCACGCGAGCATCCGGAAAACCCGAAATATATTGGCATTGACTGCGGTATCGTCGGCACATTAAACAGCGAGGATAAGCGGTATCTGGCAGAGAATTTTGTCGCTTTTTTTAACCGTGATTACCGCAAAGTGGCACAGTTGCATCTGGATTCGGGTTGGGTGCCGATTAATACCAATGTGGAAGAGTTTGAAAGTGCCATCCGTACCGTCTGTGAACCTATCTTTCAGAAGCCGCTGGCCGATATTTCATTTGGCCATGTCTTACTGAATTTGTTCAGTACCGCCCGCCGTTTTAATATGCAGGTGCAACCGCAACTGGTGCTGCTGCAAAAAACGTTATTATATGTTGAAGGGCTGGGCCGGCAGCTTTACCCACAACTGGATTTATGGAAAACAGCCAAGCCCTTTCTGGAAAGCTGGGTGAAACAGCAGGTCGGCTTGCCGGCTTTATGGCGCCAAATGAAAGATAACGCCCCGTTCTGGGCAGAAAAAATGCCGCAGATGCCCACCCTGCTGCATCGCTATCTGGAACAGGGCCCGAAACAGCAGGCATTAATGCTGCAACAGCTGCAATTACTGCAGCTGCAGCAGCACAAAACACACCGGCAAATTATTGCGGCAGCGCTTGCCGCCGGCACCCTGATAAGTGGTACACTAGCCCTTAGCATCGGGCCGTTATGGCTGGCAGGTGTCCTCTTGGCCGGGGCTATCTTTTTCGGTGCAAAAGCACTATTGTCATAAAGTTGTTGCATACTGGCGCAGCAATTTCAGCATAGATTACAGAGGGTGTGATTATGGGTTTTGGTGGCATTAGTATATGGCAGTTGCTTATTGTTCTGGCGATTATTGTCTTGTTGTTCGGTACAAAAAAATTACGCGGTATTGGCAGCGACCTTGGCTCTGCAGTGAAAGGATTTCGTAGTTCTGTTAAAGATGAAGAACCGCAGGCTGAAGACAAACCCGAACAGCTCGCTGAGCAAAAGCGTACTCAGAGTGACAGCGAGCAAAGTAAACAATCTGAAAAAGATAAAAGCTAAATGGGTTTCTGGGAGCTGTTACTTATTGCCGTTATCGCCTTACTGGTCCTGGGACCAGAGCGGCTGCCAGGTGCCATTCGCAGTACCGTTAAAACGGTGCGCAGTATTAAACAGTTTGGTGCCCAAATGCAGGCCGAGCTGAGCGAAAACCTTCGGGTACACGAACTGCACCAGAAGCTGAAAGATGCGGAAAGTAAAAATCTGCTTAATCTGACACCGGAAGAGCAAGCCGCGCTGGATGAACTGCGGGCGGCAGCCAAATCGGTTAATCCGCCGTCACCACAGCTGACTGACAGTGAAGCTAACGATACCGCAGCACCCAAATCGGCCGCCACCTCCAGATCTGCTGATAAAAAACATGAAAACTAAACCTGAAGCTGACAGTCTGCTTGGCCATTTACTTGAGTTGCGAAACCGCCTGTTAAAATGCGTTATTGCCGTGGTTGTTGTATTCGCCAGCCTGGCGTATTTCGCTGCAGATATCTACCAGCTGCTGGCCGCCCCGTTAATCGCTGTGCTGCCAGAAGGCAGCAGTATGATAGCGACCGATGTCGCCGCACCCTTTTTTGCTCCTTTTAAACTGACCTTTATTGTTGCGATTTGCCTGGCAATTCCCTATATATTGCTGCAGGTTTGGCAATTTATTGCCCCGGCACTGTATGGTAAGGAGAAGCGGCTGGTCGCACCGCTGGTCATTAGCAGCACGCTGCTGTTTTACGGTGGCATTGCCTTTGCCTATTTTGTGGTTTTTCCGCTGGTATTCGCTTTTTTCACCAGTGTCGCTCCGGTGGGTGTCACCGTGGCAACAGATATCAGCAGTTACCTGGATTTTGTCCTGAAATTATTTTTTGCCTTTGGCTTATCCTTTGAAATACCGGTGGCGATCTTATTGCTGGTCTGGACCGGTACCGTCACGCCGGCCGTTCTGGCGAGCAAACGCCCTTATATTATCGTCGGTGCTTTTATTCTGGGGATGCTGCTTACGCCACCTGATGTGCTGTCACAAACCTTGCTGGCGGTGCCAATGTGGTTACTGTTTGAAGCCGGGTTATGGCTAAGCCGCTTCTACCAGCCCGCGCCCGACACTGAGCAAACTGCAGAGGAAGAACAACAATGAAAAAATCGCTTTGCCTGATCACCACGTTAGCCGGCATCAGTGGCCCCCTGTTAAGCTTGCCGGTGCAAGCCAGCACGCTGGCAGATGCCGTTGCTGA
>NZ_JAWVZF010000004.1:0-55224 GCF_033722355.1 Arsukibacterium sp.
AACCCGGATTCAGCCTCAACCCATAACCAGTAACTGTGCCGACCGGGGGCCGTGGCGCTCAGTCGTAACAACTGCGCCTGATGACCGGACATCACCGAGCTGCTGCCCAGAACTGCGGTATATAATTTTTGGATCTGCTGAGTGTCCTGAAACAGGATGGCGGGTAGCTCTTTAATACTGTCGCTGCTGGTAACCAGGGCCGGGCGATCGGTTAGAAAATAATACACCACGTCGTCCCGGCGTAAAATATCAACTCCCTCGGCATCCAGTGGCACCAGATGTTCGATTTCTCTGTCGCCGTCACGGCCATGCTGCCAGCGAAACGTTTCCACCTGACTGCCTTTAAATACCACAAAGGAGCTGTCAAAATTGTACTGCTTAACACTTAACTGCACTCTGTCAAACAGCGCCCAGCCAGCCTCATCGGCCTGCAGCAAGCTGCTGCACAACAACATCAGGGTGCAACACAGACTTACTACTTTGTTCATATTACTGCTCGTTGTCTTGCTCAGTCTTAGCCTGGTTCTGCTCCATTACCCGAACCTGTTGCCGGTGCGCCTGCAACAACGCCTGTAGTCTGCGTTGCTGCTCCTGCATGGCCTGCTGCTCCTGTTCGGCAAAACGGCTGTCAGCCGTACTGGAGCTCAAACTGACTGGCGTGGCAAAGCCGCCTATCGGGTTAGTCTGCAAAACCGGACTGGGTAGCATTAATTCCTGTCCGGGCTGCTGGTATTGCTGAACGCCCAGTACAGCAAACAGTGCCACCCCAGCTGCCACCGCCCCCTGAGCCGCAGGTTTCAGCCAGCTGCCATTGGCAGCATGTCTGATACCGCTGCTTATTTTTTGCAATACACCACGGCTTTGCACCAGATGATACGTCGGCTCGTCTTCAAGCAAGGCAGCTATATCTTTACTGAACTCAGCGGGCAAACTTACGACCTGCTCACGCCGGAAAACAGCCGCAGCTAACTGATATCGTTCCAGCTTCTGCTGTAACTCAGGTTGCTGCAACAAGAGATCAAGCTCAGTGTCGCTGATTTGTCTGTTGTCACTGGCCGCTGACAGCCACTCCTGTTTTTCTGACGACATAATTTTTCCTGTCTGCTTGCTGTTCATTATCCGATTTAACCTATCAAGGGTTTAAGCTGAGTGTCGATAGCTTCCCGGGCCCGGAAAATCCGGCTTCGGACCGTACCGATCGGGCATGCCATCACTTCGGCTATTTCTTCGTAACTTAACCCTTCAAGCTCTCTGAGCGTTATTGCGGTACGAAGTTCATCTGGTAATTTATCTATGGTATTAAATACCACAGCACGAATTTCTTCCGATAATAATAACCGCTCCGGCGAATCCTGCTCTTTGAGGGCATCGCTGCCTTCAAAATACTCAGCGTCATCAGCGTCAACATCGGAAGCGGGCGGCTTACGGCCGCTTGCTACCAGATAGTTTTTTGCGCTGTTAACGGCGATCCGGTATAACCAGGTATAAAATGCACTTTCACCGCGAAACCCCGGCATGGCCCGGTAGGCTTTAATAAAAGCGTCCTGGGCAACATCGGCCACGTCTCCGTTGTTAGAGACATAGCGGGAGATTAAGTTCGCGATCCTGTGCTGATATTTTTTTACCAACAGATTAAACGCGGCTTTATCACCTTGCTGGACCCGCTGGACAATTTGCCAATCTAATTCTTGCTCGCTCATTCTTTGAGCCTGTCCCCTGTAATACTTATTAGGTTGTCGAGTTTAAATGGCCCATGGCTGGCGTCGAGGCTCTGACCATGACCACAATAAATAGTTCTGTTTATTATGACAAAACCGCTACAATAAGCTGTTCTAACAGCCATGCTGTCGGCAAATTGCGGCGGTAACCCTAAGGTTCCCCTAACATTAAGGCTCAACTGGGATAAGTGTATCGCATGACACTACAAAATGAATATCATTGTGACGTTTTAATTATTGGCAGCGGCGCGGCAGGCTTATCCCTGGCGTTGCAGTTAGCTGAACATGCAAGCGTCATCGTGTTAAGTAAAGGTCCGCTGCGCGAAGGATCAACCCTGTATGCACAGGGCGGGATCGCTGCCGTATTTGATGAAAATGACAGTATTGCCTCTCATGTTAATGACACCTTAATCGCCGGTGCCGGTTTATGTGATAAAACGGCGGTGCAATTTACCGCCGAACACGCCAAACAGGCTATGCAATGGCTGATTGAACAGGGCGTGCCGTTTGATCAGTATCAGGATACAGACGGCAGCCTGAAATATCACCTTACCCGGGAAGGCGGTCACAGCCACCGCCGCATTCTGCATGCAGCAGATGCCACGGGCCAGGCCGTGCAGATAACCCTGGTTGATAAAGTAAAACAGCACCCGAATATACGTTTACTGGAAAATTATAACGCCATTGATTTAATTAACGGCAGCAAAATAGGCTTAGACAGCAAACGTTGCTATGGCGCTTATGTGTTGAACAAAAGCCGGGGCAAGGTTGAAACCATCAAAGCACATTTTGTAGCCCTGGCCACTGGCGGCGCCAGCAAAGTGTATTTGTATACCAGTAACCCCGATGTTGCCAGTGGTGACGGCATAGCGATGGCCTGGCGTGCTGGCTGCCGGGTCGCTAATATGGAGTTTAACCAGTTTCACCCAACCAGCCTGTATCACCCTGACGCGCCAAATTTTCTGATTTCAGAAGCGATGCGTGGCGAAGGCGCCTATTTATGCCGACCGGATGGCAGCCGTTTTATGCCCGATTTTGATGAACGGGCAGAGCTGGCACCACGGGATATTGTCGCCCGGGCAATCGACTACGAAATGAAACGACTTGGTGCCAATTGTCTGTATCTGGATATCAGCCATCAGCCAAAAGATTTTATTATTGAGCATTTCCCGACGATTTATGCCAAATGCTTAAGTGTCGGTATTGATATCAGCCGCCAGCCAATACCGGTGGTGCCGGCAGCGCACTATACCTGTGGCGGGGTAATGACCAACCTTAACGGCCAGACTGATCTGGAAAATCTGTATGCGGTTGGCGAGGTGGCCTATACCGGATTACATGGAGCGAACCGGATGGCCAGCAATTCATTGCTCGAATGTGTCGTGTTTGCACAGGCGGCAGCAAAGCATATTATCAGCCAGCTGACAGCCCGCGCTGGCTTTGCAGAGATCGCGCCATGGGATGAGAGCCGGGTCAGTGATTCCGACGAGGAGGTCGTCATTACGCATAACTGGCATGAGCTACGGTTATTTATGTGGGATTATGTCGGTATTGTCCGTACCAATAAACGGTTGGAGAGAGCCCTCCACCGGGTAGAATTGTTGCAGTCAGAAATTCATGACTATTACAGCCATTTCCGGCTAAGTCATAATTTACTGGAACTGCGTAATCTGGCGCAGGTGGCTGAACTGATTATCCGCTGTGCCATGGCACGAAAAGAAAGCCGTGGCCTGCATTATAATCTGGACTTCCCTGATCTGCTGAGCAGCAGTCAACCGACGATACTGACCCCGCCATCTTAGCTACCGGCTTTGGGTTTCATTGCTCTTAGCCGTCTGACGCCCCCCTGAGGTTTGCCAGTTAAACTGATTTAACTGGCGTGCCAGCGCGCGATAATCGGCCGCTGACAACTGATCGGCAAATAACCACTGCCAATGTTGCTGCTTATTAACGCTTTGCCAGCTTAACAGCAACGCGTACTCGCTGATAAGACAGCCGGCCATCAGCTGTCCGCCAGGCTGGTCGCTCTGCCACCACCGCAGCTGGCCATCAGCCTGCAGACTCAGCCCCCGGGCAACCGGCGTCTGCCGGTAAAGTATCACAAGGTACCTATATAAAAGGAACAGCAAGGGCGCCGACAGCCACAGCATCAGCGGTGGTAGTGGCTGCAGGGCAAACATCAGCAACAGGCATATTACCAGCGACAGCAGGCCATAGCGGCGCCAGGCCGACGGTTTGACAGCAACATTACACCCGGACACGGTCTAAAATTAAGGCAATAAGCGCCTGCAGCGCTGGATCAGAGGATTTGGCATGCCCCATAAACCAGGCAAATAAATCCGGGTCATCACAGGCCAGCAACCGTTCAAAATCCTGCTTTTGCTGCAACGACAGCGCATCGTAGCCTTCTTCCACAAACGGCGCCAGCAATACATCCAGCTCCAGCATGCCGCGGCGGCACGCCCAGCGCAAACGGGGTTTAATCATCAATTCAGTCATTCCTGTTCCTTACTGCCAGCGGTATAAATAAACATAACGGCATGCCAACAATTCTGCCGCTGTGGGGTTGAGCTTTTCACTGCAGCCCCAATGTTACAACTATCTGCACTCTGGTGATACTTCTGGTGATATAAACTATGCATACATCCTGGTTAACCGCAAACAGTTACGGTAAATTATCCAATCAGGTTCAGGGCGCCTTTATCGCGCCACTGCCGGCGTTTGACATTGTCAGTATCAGTGGTGCTGATAACCGCAAATATTTGCAGAGCCAGACCACCTGTGACATCGACAAACTCGGTGACGATGTCTTTTTACGCGGGGCTCATTGTGACGCCAAAGGTAAGACGTGGTCGGTGTTTCATTTGCTGCAGCAGGGGGACGAACTGCTGGCTGTGGCATTTCGGGATGAGCTGACCGCTTCTGTTGCCCAGTGGCGTAAGTTTGGGGTATTTTCCAAAGTCAGCTTTACCCCAGCCCAGGATCGCTTTGCGGTGCTCGGCATCGGTGGCACAGGCGCGGCAAGACTGATTGAACAGCTTGGCTTTGCCCTGCCTGCAGGTAACGGCAAACTTAGCCGCCATAATGGCGGTGTCTTGTTGCAACTGGCCGAAGCGCATTTTATGCTGGTGTTGCCAACAGAACAGGCGATTGCCCTGCTGGACGCTGACTATCCGCTGGCCGCCCCAACCTTGTGGTTAAAACAGCATATTCTGCAGGGTTTATGTTATCTGGAGCAACCGCTGATTGGCGAGTTTGTTCCACAAATGCTTAACTTACAGGCGGTGAATGCGATCAGTTTTACCAAAGGATGTTACCTCGGGCAGGAGACCGTGGCCCGGATGAAGTACCTGGGGCGTAATAAACGTGCTGCCTGGATCCTGCAGGCAGCAACGGATGACATGCCTGTTGCAGGTTCTGATATCGAACAACAGTTTAACGACAACTGGCGCCGGGTGGGCCAGGTTATTAACGCGGTGAATATCAATAATCAGCTCTGGTTGATTGCGGTACTGCCTAATGACATAACACCGGCAGACTCGTTACGGTTAAAGTCCGACAGTGCACCGGCGCTGCAGTTACTGCCGTTACCCTATCCTTTAAGTTAAAGAGGTTTTCATGACCATATCACAAGACAAAGTCGTCGCCATGCACTACACCGTTACCGATCCGCAAGGTAATAAACTGGATTCATCTGTAGATGGCGAGCCTTTGGTATTTCTGTTTGGCCATGGCGCATTAATTCCCGGCCTGGAACAGGCGTTAGCCGGTAAAACCGCTGGCGATACTTTTACTGCGACCATAGCCCCGGCCGACGCTTATGGCGAACGTCACGATCAGTTAGTTCAATCGGTACCAAAAAACATGTTTGATGGCATGGAAGTCGCACCGGGTATGCGGTTTCGTGCTGCCGGACCTGATGGCCGCGAGCAGTCTGTCATTATTCTCGATGTCACTGATGACGAAGTAGTCGTGGACGGCAACCATCCATTGTCAGGCATTGAGTTGAGTTTCGATGTCGAAGTACTGAAAGTACGGGATGCAACCGAGGAAGAATTAGCCCACGGCCATGTCCATGGTATCGACGGTGACGAAAGTCATTAATGTATTGACATTAATGCAATAACTTTTAAAACCGCAGCATTATGTTGCGGTTTTGTCATTTCTGGCTGCGACGAAAACCTTGACAGCAGCGACAAAGAGCCCTATTTTGGCCTCTTGTCTTGTATTTAACCATTGTAAAAGCTGTTATATCAGATGAAAGATAGAATTATTATCTCGGTATCGAGCATCAATGGTACCCGCCACTATAGCGTCAGCAAACTGTTTAAACGCAATGCCGTGATCAGTTTATGGCTGATCCTGTTCACTGTTATTATTACCGCAGCGGTGATCGATTATCTGCTGAAAACGGTTGACCACACCAGACATCAGCAGCAGGTGCTGGCAGAGCAAGCCGACCAACTGGTGGCAGAAATTACAGAGCTCAGCCAAACCCGGGAGCAGTTGCAGCAAGAGCTGGCGATTAAGCAGGATGAAATGCTGCAGGTTAGTAACCGGCTGGGTGAAATTGAATTAACCCTGGGGCTGGAACAACAGTTCCCCCAGGATCTGGAAGCCAGGCTGGATACGGCAACCGTTAACTCCAGCGCTAAAATGGCCATGTTACAGCTGGTACCCAATGGCTCACCACTGGAGTTTCGCCGCCGCTCTTCCCGCTTTGGTGTCCGTACCCATCCTATTATCGGCAAGCAGCAGCACCATAATGGTATCGATTTGTCGGCTAACCGCGGTACGCCGATTTATGCGCCGGCAGATGGTGTGGTTGAAGTCGTCCGTCCCAGTAAAAATGGCTACGGTAATCTGCTTAAAATTCGCCATGCTTTCGGCTTTTCAACGCTTTACGCCCATTTAGACGAATTTAAAGTCAGCAACGGGCTGTTTGTGCATAAAGGCCAGTTAATCGCCACATCAGGCAATACCGGTAACTCAACGGCGCCGCATTTGCATTACGAAATACACTTCTTGGACCGGTCACTCAATCCACAACACTTTATGGACTGGGATGCCAACAATTTTGACCTGGTATTCGAAAAAGAACGGAGTATTAAATGGGATTCTTTAGTAACGATGCTGCAAACCAAAGCAAGCACACAACTACAACTGTCATCGCTGAAGGATGCTCAGTTATCGGAAGTCTCCGATTAAGCTGCGACATGCAGGTCGATGGTTATGTAGAAGGCGTGATTACCAGCGAAAAAACCCTGATTATCAGTGCCGCTGGCCGGGTCAAAGCGCAGGTTAGTGCAGATAAAGTTATTATCAACGGTTTATTTGATGGTGAGCTGTTCGCTAATACGGTAGAGATCTTGCCGCAAGGTAAGGCGATGGGGATTATACATAGTGACGATTTGTGTATAGAACGGGGCGGCAGTTTTATTGGTGAAACCCAAGCTACCTCGCAGGATCAGGTGGTCAGTCTGACCCGGCCTGAGCAGGACGATGCCGCGATTGATAACCGGCTTGAAAATAACGGCTGAGCAAAAAAACGCCAACACCTGCGCTTAACTTCTGCTATAATGCCGCCCCCTTGCAGGCGGCGTCCTGTCTTTAGTTACAGGATTATAATGTGTCTGCTCTCAGTTTCAGTCAATTGCCGTTACCCGCCTCGTTACTGGCATGTTTAACAAGTCTTGAATATCATCAGATGACAGCAGTGCAGGCCCAGAGCCTGCCTGCTATTTTAGACGGTAAAGATGTTATCGCCCAGGCGAAAACCGGCTCAGGCAAAACAGCGGCCTTTGCACTCGGCTTACTGGCAAAACTGGATGTAAAAAGGTTTCGGATCCAGAGCCTGATATTATGTCCTACCCGTGAACTGGCAGAACAAGTTGCCGCTGAAACCCGTAAACTGGCGCGTCATATTCATAATATTAAAGTGTTAACCCTCTGTGGTGGCGTACCGACCCGCAGTCAGATTGTGTCGCTGGAACATGGTGCTCATATTATTGTCGGTACCCCGGGCCGGGTCCTTGATCATTTGCAGCAGCAACGGCTGGATTTAACTCATTTAACCACGCTGGTGCTGGATGAGGCTGACCGGATGCTGGAAATGGGCTTTGCTGACACATTAAATGCCATCCTGGCCGATATTCCCTCAGCACGGCAAACCCTGCTATTCAGTGCGACTTTCGATCATGCTGTCAGGCAAATTGCCGCTGGTATTATGCAAACGCCTGTCACGATCACCGTTGAGAGTGGTCACAGCCAAACCAGCATTGAACAGTATTTTTATCAGTTAGACGGACTAAGCCGCGCGGATGCCGTCAATCTGTTGCTGCATCAGTTCCGGCCGGTCAGTACAGTGGTTTTCTGCAACACCAAACGCGAGACTCAGCAGCTGGCAGATACATTACAGCACCAAGGTATCAGCGTTATCGCCCTGCATGGAGATTTAGAGCAACGGGAGCGTGAACACGCATTACTTAAATTCAGCAATAACAGTGTCAGCGTACTGGTGGCTACCGATGTTGCAGCCCGGGGGCTTGATATTGATAAGCTGGATTTAGTGATCAATTATCAGCTGGCCCATGATGTCGCGACGCATATCCACCGCATCGGCAGAACCGGCCGCGCCGGTCACAGCGGCATCGCCTGTTCCTTATTAAGCCCGGACGACGGTCATAAGCTGAGTGCGCTGGCCAGCGAGCTTGGCGATGAAATTACCGCTGAGCCGTTACCAGCGCACACTGCACTCGGCCAGAAATTAGCTGAGCCGGCCATGCAGACCCTGCAAATTGATGGTGGTAAAAAACATAAGCTGCGCCCTGGTGATATTGTTGGTGCGCTCACCGCCGGTCAGCAGCTAACATTTGCCGATATCGGTAAAATCCAGGTGCTGGACACCGTTGCTTTTGTTGCAGTTAGCCGTAAACAGGCAAAACTGGCACTGGCGCTTTTGAACGAGGGCAAGATGAAAGGCAAAAAGTACCGGGTTTGGCGACTGTAACACTCAAACCCGGTCCAGTTATAACACAGGATTAACGGCTCAGCGGTTCGGCCTGTAACAAGGTATTTATCCAGCGCTGTTCAGTGATAAAGCTCCAGTGCCAGGCCTGCCACTCTTCACCCAGACCCGCTGCAACTATCTGTTCGTTGCTCAACCCCTTAGCTTGCTGCTGCTCGACCAGCGCCAGGGTTTTTATCATCATCTGATGAAAACGCTGTAAACCGGCTTTGTCAGTTAATGCGCCGTGGCCCGGGATAACCTTAGTGTTATCATCAATATTGGCGATCACATAAGCGACGTTGGCGATATAGCCACGAACTGAACCTCCCTTGCTTAAATCGATAAACGGGAACCGGCCTTCGAATAGCATGTCGCCCATATGCACGACGTTTTTTTCCTCAAACCAGACAATAATATCACCATCGGTATGGCTGGGCGGCAGGTATTCAAGGCGGATTGATTCACCATCTAAATTCAGCCTCAGCTCGCTGACGAAGGTTTCAGTCGGCAGACCACTGCGTGGGAAAGACGCATCGGCACTTAATCGTTTAAATACATTGGTATGGGCAATTATCCGACCAGGCTTTAATGCACTATTACCGTTAACATGATCACCGTGCATATGGGTGTTGATGAGGGTACCCAGGGCTTTACCGTTACTGAGTTCGGCAAGTTTAGCGTGAATTTTATCTGCCAGCTCGGCATATTGAGCGTCAATCAAAATGACGTCATCATCAGTTACCAATGCGGCCATATTGCCACCAGAGCCGGTCAGCATATACAGGTTATCCGCCAGCGGCGTAGCATTAATTTGCACGTCAGCAAAGCGATTGGCGGTAGCAGGCAGGCTTACAAAAAATATCAGGAGCAGCGCGAGATAAGGGAACCGATGCATCGTTTTTATCCTCAGATCAGGGTTAATCAGGTTAATGCAGGCAGCTCAGATGCCGCCTGCGCCATACACAGCTTAACCTATACGCAGCGATACACCATTCAGATGATTTTATTATCCTGCCAGAATTTTTCTTTCTGTTGACGTTTCAGTCTTTTTTCACAGGGTTTGTCGCAATCACAAGCTTTATCTACGCCAATGTCGCCAAGCCCGCCGCAACTACCAGCAATGGTCTTACGCTGCACAATAAAACCTATTGCCATGGCGCATACCACCACCAGAAATAAACCAAAGGTAAAAATAAATACCGCCATCGCTTACCTCACTTCATCAACTAAAAAAGGTTTAAATGCCTCACTGGCCAGCTCACTAAAGCCATCGTCTGTTTTAACAATCAGCAGCGCCGCAAGCTGGTGCTGATTAGCAAATTGCAGCGCTTCTGCCGCATTCATAATATGCAATGCCGTAGCATAGCCATCTGCTGTCATGCTGCTCGGATGGATAACAGTACTGGATACGGTCCGGTGTTGAACCGGTTCAGCGGTGCGCGGGTCAATTAAATGAGAATAACGGACGCCATCCTGCTCAAAATAATTGCGGTAATCACCTGAGGTAGCCATTGCCATATTACCCGGCGTAATGATGCGTTGCACTGCCCTGTCACCCGCCACCGGTTTCTCGATAGCTACCCGCCACGGGCGGTCAGGCTTACTCCCTTTGACCCGCATTTCACCACCAATATCCACCATATAATCTTTTATACCTGCAGAGTCCAGAATTTCAGCCAACCGATCAACACCGTAACCTTTTGCAATCGTTGATAAATCAAGCGCCAGCCGTGGTTCAGTTTTCTGAAGCCGCTGCCCGGTCAAACTGATTTTATCGATGCCGATATAAGCGCTCACTGCTGCAAGTTCTGCAGCAGCAGGCCGTTCGCTGACGCGCCCAGCGGCGCCAAAGCCCCACAGTTCAACCAGCGGTGCTATGGTAATATCCAATACACCCTCAGTCTGCTCAGCAATTCTTATGGCTTCGGCAATCACTTTGGCCGTTGGTTCACTGATCATAAAAGGTTCAGTGGTTTGCTGACGATTAAATTGCATCAGTTCCGATGCCGGCCGGTATGTCGACATCAAATCGTTAATCAGCTCCAGCTCCTGCTCAACTCGTTGCTGTAATAGCTGACTGTCGACCGCTTGCTGACTGAAAAACTTGATACTGTAGGTGGTGCCCATAGTGCGCCCCTGCAGCTCCTGCTCCTGCGGCACTGTTAACACCGGTAAACATCCCGGCAGGGCGACACCAATTGCAAGCAGCCAGAATATCGGAAAAAAGCAAAACCGCTTTGTCATCAATGCTGTTATCACTCTGAATAAGGCTCCTGACAAGTTTGTTTATAACATAAAAGGGGCAACGCAGAACGTTGCCCCTTTTGTTATAACCCAGACGGCAGTTACTTAGCCACCGAAGTCATCCAACAGGATGTTATCGTCTTCGACGCCTAAGTCTTTCAGCATGTTTATAACCGCTTTATTCATCATTGGCGGTCCGCACATGTAAAACTCACAATCTTCAGGGGCTTTGTGGTTTTTCAGATAGTTTTCATAAATGACATTATGAATGAATCCGGTGTAACCATCCCAGTTGTCTTCCGGCTGAGGGTCAGACAGCGCAACATGCCACTCAAAGTTGTCATTCTCTGCCGCCAGCATATCGAAATCTTCGACATAGAACATTTCACGCTTAGAACGGGCACCATACCAGAAGCTGATTTTACGCTTCGATTTTAACCGGCGCAGCTGGTCAAACAGATGCGAACGCATCGGGGCCATACCGGCGCCACCGCCAATGAAGACCATTTCAGCGTCAGTGTCTTTTGCAAAGAACTCACCAAAGGGTCCTGAAATTGTCACCTTGTCACCCTTTTTCAGGCTCCAGATATAAGACGACATTTTGCCACAAGGCAGGCTCAGATTATTAGGTGGTGGCGTAGCAATCCGTACGTTCAGCATAATAATGCCTTCTTCGTCCGGATAGTTTGCCATTGAGTAAGCGCGAATCGTCTCTTCATCCACCTTTGACTCTAAGCTGAAGAAGTTAAAGCGTTCCCAGTCACCACGGAATTTTTCAGGGATATCAAAATCTTTATATTTAACATGATGTGGCGGCGCCTCAATCTGAATATAACCACCAGCACGAAACGGTACTGATTCACCGTCAGGGATGGCCATTTTCAGCTCTTTAATAAAGGTTGCCTTGCTATCATTAGAGATAACTTCACATTCCCATTTTTTGATACCGAAGATCTCTTCTTCTACTTCGATTTCCATATCAGATTTAACCGCCACCTGACAGGACAAACGACAGCCTTCGCGGGCTTCGCCTTTAGTGATATGACCTAATTCAGTTGGCAATATTTCACCGCCACCGGATTTAACATGAACCCGGCACTGCCCGCAGGAGCCACCGCCGCCACAGGCAGACGACAGGAAAATACCGTTGTCAGCCAGAGCACCCAGCAATTTACCACCGGCTTTGGTTTTGATGGCCTTGTCAGGATCATGATTGATACTTATGGTAATGTCGCCGCTTGCCACCAGTTTGGATTTGGCCGCCAGGATGATAAACACCAGCATTAAAACCACTATGGTGAACATGCCAACGCCAAGATATATCTCTTGCATTATATATTCCCTCTACTGCCTTACAGTGAAACGCCAGAGAAAGACATAAAGCCTAATCCCATTAAACCAACTACCAGAAAGGTAGAGCCCAGACCGCGCAAGCCGGCTGGAATATCGGCATATTTTAATTTTTCGCGGACCCCTGCCAGCAGGGTTATCGCCAGCGCCCAACCCACACCACTGCCAAGACCGAATACCACGCTCTCGCCAAAGTTATAATCGCGTTCAACCATAAAGGCCACTGCGCCGAAAATCGCGCAGTTTACGGTGATTAATGGCAGAAATATGCCAAGCGCGTTATACAAAGCCGGGAAAAACTTATCTAAGGTCATTTCCAGGATCTGGACCAGAGCCGCAATGACGCCAATGTAAGTTAAAAAGCCCAGAAAGCTTAAATCCGCTTCCGGAAAGCCCGCCCAGGCCAGTGCACCGGGAGCCAGCAGTAAATTAAACACCAGGTTATTCACCGGTACCGAAATACCCAGTACCACAATAACAGCTACCCCTAAACCGAAGGCAGTTTTGATTTTTTGTGATACAGCTAAAAAGGTACACATTCCCAGGAAAAACGACAGTGCCAGGTTCTCGATAAAAACGGCACGTATAAACAGGCTGATATAATGTTCCATTAACTGCTCCTTATGCCTTCTCTATCTGTTCCGGACGGTAAGTCCGTAACACCCAGATAAATAATCCAATGATAATAAAAGCACTCGGTGCGATTAACAGGAAGCCCATCGGCTGATACCAACCGCCTTCTGCAATCAGTGGCAGGACCTGCACGCCGAATAAAGAACCTGAACCGCCTAACTCACGGACAAAAGCAACTATCAGCAATACCACACTGTAACCAAGACCATTACCGATACCATCTAAAAAGCTCATGCCCGGAGAACTTTTCATGGCATAGGCTTCAGCCCGGCCCATCACGATACAGTTGGTGATAATCAAACCGACGAATACTGAAAGTTCCTTGGCTACATCATAAGCAAAGGCTTTCAGGAACTGATCCACCACTATAACCAGTGAAGCGATGATCGTCATCTGGACAATGATCCGCACACTGGATGGAATATGGTTACGGATAGTCGAAATAAACAGATTTGAAAACGCTGTGACGAAAGTAAGTGCAATACACATTACCAGCGCCTTATCCATCTTGGTGGTTACCGCCAGTGCAGAGCAAATCCCCAGCACCTGCAATGCAATCGGGTTATTGGCGAAAACCGGCCCAAACAGAACCGTTTTAATTTCTTTTACATTAGCCATTAGTTAAAGCTCCTTGACGCACTTTTTGTAAGAAAGGCCCGAAGCCCGTCTCACCAAGCCAGAAGGTAAAGGTATTTTGTACGCCGTTAGCAGTTAAGGTCGCACCTGATAAACCGTCAACTTCATAGTCAGAATCAGGGTCGGCATTACCGGGCTTTTTAACTTCCAGAGCAACCCGGCCGACATCATCCGTTATTTTCTTACCCTTGAACTGCGCCTTAAAGCGGGTACTTTCAATTTCCGCACCCAGACCCGGCGTTTCACCCTGCTCATAATAGTTCAGGCCGATAATGGTATTGGCATCAGGTTCAAGTGCCAGAAACGCATGCATGGTAGACCATAAGCCGTAGCCATGAACCGGCAATACCACCGCAATAAGATTGCGGTTGTCATCGTAGGTCAGATATACCGGCGCCAGTTCAGCGATACGACGAATAGACGCGATGTCGGCAGGACCTTCCAGCGCTGTACTCAACTCCGGATCTTTCATCGCACCACGATAATCGTAAGTCTCGGCGCAGGCTTTATCACAGTCTGCAACAATTTCGCCGGTTTCCAGATGGACTAAGCGGGATTCAATATGCTTATTAAACGTTTCGGTTATCAACTCTGGCGAGGCATTACCTTCGATTAAGCCGACACTTCTGAGAATATTTACCTGAGCATCAAGTAATTTATTCTGTTGCTGCATCGGGCGTAACTGCACTGCCGCAGTGGATACCACAATAGCACACACTAAACATAACGATATTACAACAATCAGTGTCTTGCTGATGGAGTCATTATTACTAGACATTACGTGCCAGCCTCCGCTTAATATTTGCCTGAGCCACAAAGAAATCGAACAGGGGAGCAAACAGGTTGGCGAACAGAATGGCCAGCATCATGCCTTCAGGATATGCCGGGTTAGCGACCCGAATCATCACCACCATAAAGCCGATTAAGATACCATAGGCCCACTTGCCCTGATTGGTAAACGATGCTGAAACCGGGTCGGTTGCCATAAAGAACATACCAATAGCAAAGCCCCCCAGCACCAGATGCCAATGCCATGGCATGGCAAACAATGGGTTGGTGTTAGAACCCACAATATTAAACAGATAGCTGGTCAGAATCATACCAATCATCACACCCAGCACAATACGCCAGGATGCGATCCGGAAATACAGGATGGCTAAGCCACCTACCAGCAACGCCAGCACTGACGTCTCACCTATTGAACCGGGAATGAACCCTAAGAAAGCATCCCACCATAATTCGGTATTGGCTGCATAGTCCAGTTCACCCATCTGCGCCTTACTTAACCAGGTTGCGCCTGAATAACCATCGGCCACTGTCCATACTGCGTCACCGGAAATCTGGGCCGGGTAGGCGAAAAACAGAAAAGCACGGCCTGCTAACGCCGGATTAAGGAAGTTACGGCCGGTACCACCAAATACTTCTTTGGCCACCACTATGCCGAAGGTGATACCTAATGCAACCTGCCACAGCGGGATAGTAGCTGGCAGAATTAAGGCAAAAAGGATAGAGCTGACAAAAAAGCCTTCATTAATCTCGTGTTTGCGTATCGAGGCAAATAACACCTCCCAGAAGCCACCCACGATAAAGGTTACGGCATAAATCGGAATAAACCAGACTGCGCCATACAGCATTTTGCTGGCCCAGCCAGACGCTTCAGATAAATTACCGCCGAGCATCTGAAAAACAGCCACCTGCCAGGTGTCCGGTGTACCGTAACCCGCTGCCAGTGCCTGGACAGCCTGATGACCGATATTGAACATACCAAAGAACAGCGCAGGAAACAGCGCCAGCCAAACGAAAATCATAATTCGTTTTAAATCTATACTGTCACGGACATGCGTGCCGTTTTTGGTAACCAGACCGGGGGTATAAAAAATGGTCGCAGCAGCTTCATACAGCGAGTACCATTTCTCGTATTTACCGCCTTTCTCAAATTGCGGTTCAATGCGCTCTAAAAAATGCTTTAAACTCATGATTAGCCTTCCTTCTGGATGGTCGTCAAGCAGTTGCGCAGAATCGTGCCGTAGTCGTATTTGCCAGGGCATACAAAAGTACACAGTGCCAAATCTTCTTCGTCTAACTCCAGGCAACCCAGGGTTTGGGCGCTGTCTGTATCGTTGGAAATTAAATCCCGCAACAACAGGGTCGGCAAAATATCCAGCGGCATTACCCGTTCGTAATTACCAATCGGCACCATGGCCCGCGATGAGCCATTGGTGGTTGTTGTCATATTGAACAGACGTTTCGGGCTCAGATGTGACAAATAAGCGCGGGTCACCGAGAATTTATTTGCGCCGGGTGCTATCCAGCCTAAAAACTCTTTCTCATCGCCTTCTTCCAGCACCGACACCTGATTATGGTAACGGCCAAGATAGCCATGGACGCCATGAGCGCGGTTACCTGACAGCACTGAGCCTGAAATAATACGGTTTTTACCGTCATTAAGTTCATTGTCGGTCAACTCGGCCAGTGACGCCCCCAATACCGTTTTCAGTAAACGTGGTGATTTCACTACAGGACCGGTTAAGGCCACGACCCTGTTGCTATCCAGCTCGCCGGTTAAAAACAGCTTGGCAATGGCGATGACATCCTGATAACCAATATGCCATACCACTTTTTTCATGCTTACCGGTTCCAGAAAGTGGATGTGAGTACCTACCAACCCGGCAGGGTGAGGGCCATCAAATTCTGCAACGTCGACAGCTGAGCTTGCTGGCAATTGGCTACCGGCTTTTTTAGTCAGATACACTTTACCGTCAGTCAGCTTACTTAACAGGGTCAGGCCCTGCGTGAAGGCTTCTGCTTCCGCATTAATAATAACGCTAGGGTCTGCAGCCAAAGGATTGGTGTCCATGGCATTAACAAAAATGGCACGTGGTGTGCTGTCAACAGCCGGGATTTGACTGAAAGGCCTGGTGCGAAGCGCCGTCCATAGTCCAGAATCAACCAGGTTCTGAGTGACATTTTCGCGGCTTAAGCCAGCGAGCTGATCACTACTGTAGCGCCGGAACTGTTCAGCGTCATCACCCTTTACAGCAATAACGACCGATTGCAATACCCGTTTGGCACCACGATTAATTTCTTTGACGGTACCTGCAAGCGGCGCGGTAAATTTAACGCCAGGGTTTTTCTTGTCTTCGAAAAGCACCTGACCTTTTTTTACCGTATCACCTACTTCGACGGCCATTGTCGGACGCATGCCCACATACTCTTCGCCCAAAACGGCGACGGTAGTAATGGCATTACCCGTACTGATCTCTTGTTTAGGACTGCCTGCGAGGGGAATGTCCAAGCCTTTTTTGAGTTTTATCATACGTACTTGCACTACTATTTTGGGAAGAAACCGGGTCTAGTTTTTCAGCTGCAGCTAGCGCAGCGCACCTGATTTGATTAATCCGACCAGTGCGGCGATTAATTTTTAACCAGATACACGTATTAAAGTCGCGAATTCTAGCATTAAAGCCAGCGGCTATCCATGGTGCAGCGTAAAATTATCAGCAAAATCATTAGCAGGCGGGCGGCTGAAACAGAGCAGCCTGTATGGCCTCATCCCTACTGCTGTGGCGAGATTCACCGATATATCACACTGTGTTGTTTCCATACAGCAAAAACAAAAGCCGCCCACGGGCGGCTTGTCAATTCGACTAATTGGCGAGGTTAGCCAACGGCACCATCGGCGTGACATCAGCGTCGTAATCCACATCGTCATAGCCAAAACCAAATAAATGCAGAAACTCTGTGTGGTAACCCTGATAATCTGTCAGGCTGTCAATAGACTCGGTTGTTACCTCATTCCAGAGCGACGCAACTTTGTCCTGAACGTCGTCGGCCAGCTCTTTGCCATCCATTCGCAGTCGGCCAGCTTCGTCCAGCAGCGGTGTATCGCTGTACAGCCCCTGGCGGAACAAACCATTAATCTGCTCAATACAGCCTTCGTGGCTGCCTTGCTGTTTCATCACCCGGTACAGTAAGGAAATATACAACGGCATAATCGGAATAGCTGAACTGGCCTGTGTCACCAATGCTTTTAGAGAAGCCACATAGGCTTTTGCTTTAACGTCACTTAGTTTGTCGCGAATTGCGCTGGCAGCACGATCCAAATCTTCTTTGGCCCGGCCAATGGTTGCTTTGCCATAGATTGGCCAGGTCAGTTTTTTACCGATATACGTGTAAGCAACTGTCTGGCAATTTTCTGCCAGCACCCCAGCGGCATGCAGCTGATCTAACCAGCGCTCCCAGTCTTCACCACCCATAACTTTAACGGTGTTAAATATCTCGTCATCAGAGGCCGGCTCAACAGAGACTTCTTCAATTTCCCGCTTAGTCGTATTCAGGTTTTTCGCTGTATAGGCCTGACCAATAGGCTTTAATACGGAACTGTATACTTCGCCACTGACCGGATCTTTACGCCGCGGCGCAGCCAGGCTGTATACCACTAAATCGATTTTTCCCATTTCACTACGAATAAGATTAATCGCTTCGGCTTTTAATTCATCGGTAAATGCATCGCCATTAAGATGTTTATTCCACAGACCTTCGGCTGTCGCGGCCTGTTCAAACGCTGCCGTGTTATACCAGCCAGCTGAGCCGGTTTTGTTTTCTGTTGGAGCCTTTTCAAAAAAGATACCCAGAGTGTTTGCCCCAGACCCAAAAGCGGCAGTAATCCGTGATGCCAGGCCATAACCGGTAGAGGCACCAATGACCAGGACATTTTTCGGACCATTGGTTAATGGCCCCTGTTGTTTTACATAGCTGATTTGCTGTTTTACATTCTCGGCACAGCCTACCGGATGAGCGTTAGTACAAATGAAACCACGAATTTTCGGTTGAATAACCATAGAAAGTCCTGCTGTTAGCTCGCTAAAAAATTATGCTAGTGTAAAACTTTAACGCAGAAAACAGGTCTGATCAGCCTGTTTATTTTTTTTTCGGCTAAATTCAGCACCTGTTGATGCCGCTATCACTTACAGCGAGGCTTTATCAGCCTTACTGCCACCAAAGCATTTGGGTGAGGCAGGTGGCTTTTCAGCATAATATTCATACCATTCAGAGGGAGTATAGGTGTGCAGTGCCAGCGCGTGAATTTTTTCTGCCAGTTCTTCTGCCACCACGGCGTTTACCGCACGGTGACGTGCCAGAAGACGCATTCCGTCAAATGCCGGAGTCACAATCACCACTTTAAAGTGGGATTCAGCGCCAGCGGGAACATTGTGTTTGCTGCTTTCGTTTACCACATCCAGAAACACTGGCTCAAAAGCATTAAGTAATTTTTGTTCGATCGCTGTATGAATTAGCATAAGGTTGTCATCCTGAACAGGTTATAAGGCTGATCTTAGTAAAGCCCGCTGGCATTGTCTCCCGCTATTTTACTTTTTACAGTCGGCACCAGCCTAACGAGCTGGTCAAACTACTAAAAATAATTTTATCTAAGCCGGCGGCACAATATATCGAAAAGTTAGGTTCAGCCGTGCTGCACTGACCCGGCTTTGCTTGGGTAAGCGATGCTGCCAATACTGCTGGCAGTCCCCGCCCATCACCAGTAAACTGCCATTTGCCAGCGCTAACTGCAGTTGATGGCCGTCTGTCCTGTGTTTCAGGTCAAAGCGGCGGCTTGCACCTAAACTCAGGGATGCAATTACCGGTGTCCTGCCCAGTTCAGGTTCATCGTCAGCGTGCCACCCCATATGCTCAGTACCATTGGCATACAGATTAAGTAACACGCAATTAAACGGGTGTCCGAGCATATCCGTTAATTTGGCAGCCAATTGCTGTACCAGCGGATGCCAGAGCTCAGGGGCAAAGCGGACGCCCGAATACTGATAACTGCAATGAGCGTCACCCATCCACACCTGGCGCCGCGGTATTTTAACGACCTTACCATAAATTCGGATTTGCTCCTGACGCCAGCTTAGCTCTGTTGTCAGCCTGGCCTGCAATGCACTGGCCTGATGCGCTGGCAGCCAGTTAGGCCAGACGCTAAGTTCGGCATTGGGCAATAAAAAGTGCCGGGCATCTGCTTTGCAGTTGTCGCTGTTCGTCTGGCATGTCAAAATGTGGTTCTCTCTGCTAAAACGTTGTCGCTATGAATACCCAATTTCAGTTTGGTCAGATCAGCCTGACCCTCCGGCGCTGGCCATTAAATCAGCCAAATCGCAGCTTACAGGCCTGGGACGCCGCTGATGAACTGCTGATAGACGCAGCAAAAACGGCCATTGCCAACTATGGTGCAACGCGCTCTGGCCAGCCAAACTTACTGTTAATCAATGACAGTTTCGGTGCCCTGTCCTGCGCTCTGGCTGACTGGCCCCAAACCAGCAGTACTGACTCTTTTCTGGCGCGTCAGGCTGTTGCTCATAACCGGGCAGACAATAATATCACTCAGCAGCCATTTAACAGTATCTGCAGCCTGGAAACGCTGCCTGAAAACGCTGACATTGTGTTGATAAAGCTGCCGAATAATCATAGTTATCTGAGTTTTATTTTAAGCCAGCTGGCAGCAATTGTCAGTCCTGACACCATAGTACTTGCAGCAGCTAAAGCCAAAGACATTAGCCGTAATGTCCTGGAAATGTTTAACAGCCAGCTCGGTCCGGCCGAGGCATCACTTACCGTTAAAAAATGCCGGCTGATCCGCTGCCAGCCTGAACCGGGAAAGGCACAACCACATTTTCCAATTAGCTGGCCGCTGCCAGAGACTGATTTTACCCTGATAAATCATGCTAATGTTTTTGCCCGTGAAAAGCTGGATCTAGGGGCCAGATTTTTGTTACAACACTTGCCTTGCAGCACAGCTGGTCAGCGGGTTATCGATTTGGGCTGTGGTAATGGCGTTCTGGGACTGATGCTGCTGGCAAAGCAGCCCGAGACCCAGCTACTGTTTACCGATGAATCGTATATGGCCGTCGCCTCGGCCAGAGCCAATATTGAATTGAACCTGCCACAATGTCTGCGCCAGTGCGAGTTTATCGTCGACGACTGTCTGGCTGGTCAGCCGGATCAAACGGCTGATCAGATTATCTGTAACCCTCCTTTTCATCAGCAACACACTGTTACCACACATATTGCCAGCCAAATGTTTATTGCCGCCAAACGGGTATTGAAACAGGGCGGCCGGTTGCGTATTGTTGCCAACCGACATCTGAATTATCAGCAACAGCTGCAACGACTTTTCGGCCACTGTCAGCAGCTGGCTGCTAATCCAAAATTTGTCATACTCGAAGCCATAAAAAGGAGCTAACCAGATGCGTACCCTGTTGCTGTGTTTACTATTGCTTGCAGGTTGTGCCAGCAAGCCACCACGCTTAATAGTCAGTCCTCAGGTGTTCTGGCCGCAAGCACCGTCACTGCAGCAAAGCGCTTTCAGTTTTTATCTGCTGGATCAGCGCTCCAGTCTGAACACTCTGGTGATCCAACGCGGTGATACCACCAAAGGCTATGCCACCGCCAATAATCTCAGAGCAGAGCTGGAGCAAACCATTGCCGATGCATTAAGAGCCCGCGGAGCGACGCTGACAAACCAGAGCGATCGCTCGCTGACTATCCAGATAAATCAGCTGCAAGCCAGAGTAAACCAGCGTCCGCTCGATCATGAAGTAGTAAACCGGGTAACGATGACAGTGTTGGTGGAATATAACGGCAACAGTTTTTCCAAAGCCTACAGCGGTGATAGCCGGCAGATTGCCCCCTTTAAAGCAGACATCGCCGTTATTGAACGTGAACTCAGGGTATTAACCGAGCAGGTACTGACCGATCTGCTACGTGATGAAAGCTGGCAAAAACTTCTGCGAGGATAAGATAATGCGTCTATGGTTCATCGTTGCAATGTTGCTGTGTGCCCTGCCGTTACACGCTGGCAAATTTATGCAGCCGGACAATCTTTACCCCAGGGTAAAACTTGAGACCTCACTGGGTGATATCGTTGTCGAGCTGGATCGCAGCCGAGCGCCTATTACCGTCAATAATTTTTTAGGTTATGTAAAAACCAATGCTTATAACAATACGGTTTTTCACCGGCTTATTGCTGATTTCGTTGTTCAGGGCGGCGGATATGATATGCAGTTTCAGGACATTGAGCAAGGCAAGACCATTTTCAATGAGTCCGGAAATGGTCTGAAAAACCAGTATGGCAGCATTGCCATGGCAAGGTTGTCTGATCCACACAGTGCCAGCAGCCAGTTTTATATCAATCTGGCCGACAATGACAGCCTTGACCCGGGTTCGCGCTGGGGTTATGCCGTATTTGGCCGGGTAATTACCGGCTTTGAGGTGCTGGATAAAATCAATGCACTGGAAACTGAAACCAGTGAAAAGCTCGGCTGGCCAGACGTGCCGCGCGAACCTTTGCTATTAAAAACGGTACGCTTGCTGCCAACCGAGTAAAACCCGCTATACTTGCCTTAATTGTTGTATTCCCGGCAACAGTTGAGGCTAGCAATGTCAGAGCGGTTTATTGAACTTAAATCCCAGCAGCTGGTTTACTATGTGTCCCGCTTTTTACGGGGGCGGTTGGCCCATAACGAGCTGCATATCTTTATCTGGGATACTCTTGAAGAGTGGTCCCAGTTCGATCTGCTTGCCGGCGCACCCGGCAGCCTCAAAGAGCAGGTGTTCTGGCACCTGATGCATCAGCTGGAATACTGGCCTGCCTGTCGCCTGCAGCATGATCATCAGCTGCGCAGAAGCATTCAGGATTGTCTGAACTTTTTGCGGGGTACCGGGCGCTGTCCGTTAAATTGCATTGGTGTCCGGCCGTAATCACTTGACCAGAATTATCAGCAAGGTAAGCTAACCCTATCGTTTGTGTCCGGAAATTCGTCTTGACCTCCTATTTTGGCTGGCTTTCAGGCCTGCGCATCTATTTTCAGCGCCAGGTGTTAATCATTTTTGTGCTGGGGTTTTCCAGTGGCTTACCGTTAATGCTGGTATTTGGCGTGTTGTCATTCTGGCTCAGAGAAGCAGGCGTTTCTAGGGCCGATATTGGCTATTTCAGCTGGGTCGCGCTGGCGTATGCAGTCAAGTGGCTCTGGTCGCCACTGGCTGATAATCTGAAAATCCCGCTGTTATACCATTGGTTGGGCCGCCGACGCAGCTGGTTGCTGACCTCACAACTTGCAGTGGCAATTGCGATTGGCTGCATGGCATTTACTGACCCGCAGCAGAATTTAGCACTAATGGCTGCGCTTGCGGTAATGCTGGCATTTTCGTCTGCCACTCAGGATATCAATGTCGATGCATTCAGGATAGAAAGTGCTGTCGTTGAGATGCAGGCGGCATTAGCTGCTGCGTATCTTACCGGCTACAGGCTGGCGATGATTCTGGCATCGGCTGGTACGCTGTGGTTAGCCGCATTATTTTCCGACGGCAGTGCTTACGATCTATCAGGCTGGCAACACGCCTATCTGGTGATGGCACTGTGTATGTTACCCGGCATAGTAACCACCCTGCTTTGTAAAGAACCGGTCAGTGGTCTGCAACAGCAGCAGCATACTGATGGCAGCCTGCTACAGCGTTTCGCTGGCTGGCTGCGGCACGCCGTCATTGCCCCTTTTATCGATTTTTTTTCCCGCTATAAATGGCATGCCCTGCTTATTCTGGCGTTAATTGCGTGTTACCGGCTGACTGACGTGGTAATGGGCGTTATGGCCAACGCATTTTATGTTGATATGGGGTACAGCAAAGAAGAAGTTGCCAGCATCTCAAAAATTTTTGGCGTGATCATGACCTTAATCGGGGCAGCCCTTGGCGGCGTGTTAATTAACCAATTCGGGATTATGAAAATATTATTTGCCGGTGCTATTTTAAGTGCTGCCACCAACCTGTTGTTTTCGGCGCTGAGTCAGATTGGCTATGATTTAATGTGGCTGACTCTGGTGATTTCTGCCGATAATTTAAGTGCCGGTATCGCAACCAGCGCTTTTATTGCCTATCTGTCGTCGCTGGTTAATTTAGCTTTCACTGCGACCCAGTATGCGATGTTCAGCTCTCTGATGTTATTACTGCCAAAGTTTACCGGCGGTTTTTCCGGCCAGTGGGTTGATCATTTCGGTTACAGCAATTTCTTTATCATGACCGCTGCGATGGGTTTGCCGGTACTAATCCTGATAGCGTTACTGGCAAGAGCCAACCTGAGACGTCAAAATAAAAAAGCCACTGAATAGTGGCTTCCTTGATTACTGCTCTGTGCCTGAGTGCTTTATCATTTGCAGGCTTTCATTCTCAGGCGCTTAGCACCTGCTTTAATCCTTCAGTAGGATCAACTTCCAGCGCCTGACAATAACGGACATATTCAATGACATCCAACCGGCGCTCCTGATTTTCAACTTTACCGATAAAAGAATGAGGTGTCCCTAAAATTTCTGACAAGCTACGCATGGTATGGCCTTTGTCCTGTCGCTGTCGTTTCAGCCAGACACAAAGACGTTTATTTTCGTCTGAAATTACACTTTTAGTACCTTTCATATGTTTTCTGCTCCCAGCGTGTTACGCTTTTATTATAGTAAACAGCCTTCCTGCGAAATAAAATCCAAACCTTATTGCCAATGCAATAAGCAAGTTAAAGCAATTAATTAAACCATAGGATGCGACGAGCGTATAGCTACATGCGTTAAAAAATGTACAATGACTTTACATTGGCAGAAAACAGCGGCAAAGATAATAGCGCAAGCCGCCGGAACTGGATGGTAGCGGCGGAGTTCCCGAGGTTAAAAAAATGGTTAAAATATTGTTCTTAATACCTTTATTGATGTGTGCAATCTGGTATTTGTATCTGCAGCAAAATAATTGGACGTTAGCTCAGGGCAAAAAAGGATTTATTTATATAATCAGCTTCAATCTGGTGATAGCGTTGGTGCTGACCCTTTTGGTGTTTGCCACCCGGCCATAAAATACAACAATGGTCTAAAAGCAACTTTGCCGGATAAACCGGCAAGATTGTCTTTATAAATTTACAAAATGTCTACTTTTACTAAACAGAAAATGACGAGCCACAACCACAGGTGGTGGTTGCATTCGGATTTTGGACAATAAAACGGCTGCCTTGCAGACCTTCTGTATAATCGACGACCCCGCCCATCAGATACTGTAAACTCATTGGATCAACAACCATAGAAACACCCTGCTTTTCCACGGTTAAATCGCCTTCGTTTACTTTCTCATCAAAGGTAAAGCCATACTGAAAACCTGAGCAGCCACCGCCAGTAATATAAACCCGTAATTTCAGGTTTGGATTATCTTCTTCACTTACCAGCATCGCCACCTTGCGTGCCGCGGCATCAGTAAATTCTAAAGGGATTTGCATATCTGACATGGGCGCTCCAACTGGGGTTACAACAGCGCCGATTATCTAATACCTGACTAATTTATTCAAGTATTAAGCCCGTTACGGCCAAACTAAAATTGGCGATGAGCGAATGTGAGTAATTAATATCTGCGTTCTCAGATGCTTATGTTAGACTTAAGCCATCGTTTAATATTCCTGCTTATCTATGCGACAATGGCGAGACTGGCTGCCCGGATTGCAGCGCCGATTAGCACTCCCCCGGACCTCCTTACAGCTGTGTCTGCTGGGTATGCTTGGCGGATTGATCGCCGCTCTGCTGATTATCATTTTCCGGCTTGCTATCGTCGCGCTGCAACAACTGTTTCTGGCTAAAACGGATGATTTCTCCAGTGCTGATCCGGAAATTGTCTGGTTATTGCCACTTGGCGGGGCATTACTTATCGGGCTGCTCGCACTGATTACCGGTTATCGCCATTACCGGATGGGCATCCCTTTTGTTATCCACCGGATAAAAACCCGGTATGGCATCATGCCGTTTCGTAATACCCTCACTCAGTTTTTTGGTGGCATTATTGCGCTGGTCAGTGGTTTTTCTGTCGGTCGCGAAGGCCCGTCAGTGCATTTGGGTGCTTATGGTGCGAGCACAGTAGGTCGCTATCTGCAACTTCCCTATAATAGTGTCCGCATTCTTGCCGGCTGTGGTATCGCCGCCGGCATTTCCGCTTCCTTTAATACACCGCTGGCGGCGGTAATTTTTGTAATGGAAGTGGTGTTACGTGAATATCGGATCCACGTTTTTATTCCGATAATGCTGGCATCGGTGGTGGGGGCACTGGCTACCCAGCTGGTATTTGGCCATGACCGGGAGCTGGCATCGTTGAATATCATCGCCATCAGTATCTGGCATTTTCCTTACCTGATTATTTGCGGCATTGTATTTGGTGCCGTGGCATTTGTGTTTAACCAAAATCTTATGCGATTGATAAGACTAGTTAAAAACTGGCCACTACTGCTCAGACTCGCTCTGGCCGGCGCAGTGACCGCCGCCGTGGGTTATCTGATACCCCACGCCATGGGAGCCGAAACCGGTGCGATATTTAACGCCGTTAATCACCCGGGTGACATGCAATTATTGCTGGTCATCTTTATTGGTAAACTGATCCTGACCATTTTCGCCCTGGGGTTGGGTGTGCCAGGTGGTGTAATAGGCCCGGTATTTGGTATGGGTATCGTGCTTGGCACCCTGCTGGCAATCGTACCTGCCATCTTTATTGGCGATAGCAGCACCGCAGGCACTTATGCAGTGCTGGGGATGGCTGGTTTAATGGCCGCCACATTGCACGCGCCGTTAGCCGCGCTGCTGGCCGTTATTGAGCTGGCATCAAATCAGCAAATTATATTACCAGCGATGGTGGTCATCATCACCGCTTATGTTACGACGGTGCAGTTTTTTAATAATAAATCCATCTTTATGATGCAACTGGACTTTATGCAAATGCCTTATAAACTGGCACCGGCAGACGATATCCTGCAGAAAGTCGGGGTGCTGGCATTGCTCAGTAAAGAATATGTGCTGCTGCATAACCCGGATGACAATGCTGTCCGCCAGCAACTGGCTCAGTTACAGCCTCCGGTTCAGTTATTGCTAAAACGCCCGCAGGGCGACAGTATCGAATTTGTAGCGGCCAGTTACGATGTCAGTCTGTCGCTAAGTGGGGATAGTGTAATCCGGTATCAGGATATAACCGGGCTGTCACATCAGGCGACAATGGCTGAAGTATTTGCGGTGCTGGAAGATGAGCGCGATGGACTGGTTTATATTTATCAGGATTCTCCGACCGAGCCCATTGGTATTATCCGTTGGGATCAGGTTCGCAGCCTGCTGATTAAACAGAATAATTTACTATGACTTTAATTTTGCTCTACAAAGCACTTCATCTTTTTTTTATGGTGGCCTGGTTTGCCGGTATTTTCTATCTGCCAAGGCTATTTGTGTATCATGCCCAAACACGCAGTCCCGAGTGCGCTGAAACTTTTAAACTAATGGAGCGTCGTCTGCTGTTGTTTGTCACCCCTTTTGCCGTTCTGACTCTGGTTTTCGGTGTGTTACTGATTGCTGCTTATGGCAAAGCCTGGTTTGCGGCCAGTGGCTGGTTACATATTAAACTGCTGCTGGTGCTATTACTGTACGGCTACCATGGCTGGTGTTTTAAATTACTGGCCGATTTCAGAGCTGACCGCAATCGGCGCAGCCCGCGCTTCTACCGGATTTTTAATGAGTTGCCGGTACTGCTGCTGCTCGTCATTATTTTACTGGCGACATTCAAGCCTTTACTGCAGTAAACTCGCTTTTCGTCATCGCTTTTGCGTATAATAGCGGCCACTTTGCGTCCGCTGCGGCGCCTCATGGCAAATGTTAAGTGAGTACTGACAATGAGCTTCAAAGGCCAGCATATCCTCTCTGTTAAGCAATTTGACCGCGACAGTATTACCCGGATTTTCGATATTGCCCGCCAGATGGCACCTTATGCCAGCCGTAAAAAAAGAACCCGGGTACTGGAAGGGGCGATTCTGGGTAATCTGTTTTTTGAGCCCAGCACCCGCACCCGGGTTAGCTTTGGCTGCGCGTTTAACCTGCTTGGCGGTGAGGTCCGGGAAACCACCGGCATGGAGTCATCTGCGCTGTCCAAAGGCGAATCGTTGTTTGACACCGCAAGAGTTATCAGCAGTTACAGTGATGTTATCGCAATGCGCCACCCACAAGCCGGTTCAGTCGCAGAGTTTGCCGAAGGCAGTCGGGTACCGGTACTTAATGGCGGTGATGGTGCCAATGAACACCCCACTCAGGCTTTACTGGATCTGTTCACCATTGAGAGAGAGCTTGCCGCGTCAAATCTTAAAATCGATGGTATGCATATTGCCATGGTCGGTGACTTAAAGTTTGGTCGCACCGTCCATTCGTTATCTAAACTTCTGTGTTTGTATCGCAATATTAAGGTCACCCTGGTATCCCCGGCAGAGCTGGCAATGCCTGATGACATCATCAGCAGCCTGTCCGATGCCGGTCATCAGCTGGTTATCAGCGATAAACTGGAGGGTCATTTAGGTGCTGATATTGTTTATCAAACCAGGATCCAGGAAGAACGCTTTCCGTCGAAAGCCGACGCGGATCAGTATCGCGGTAAGTTCCGGTTAAATCAGGAGATTTATACCCGCTACTGTAAATCGAATACCGTTATTATGCATCCGTTACCGCGAGACTCGCGTATCGAAGCTAATGAGCTGGACAATGATTTAAACCTGAACCCTAACCTCGCCATCTTCCGGCAGGCTGATAATGGCGTGCTGGTAAGAATGGCTTTGTTTGCGCTGACCCTGGGTGTGGAACACATTGTCAAAGATTACGAGTGTGCCGTCCCCTGGTATAGCAATAAATAGGCTGGAGCTTGGGTCAACCGCACTCCCCAATAACACAGAACGGAATTTACTATGTCATTATCTGAAACCCTGTTTCAACGGGCCCAGCTGACAATACCAGGTGGTGTTAATTCACCGGTGCGGGCATTTAAAAGTGTTGGCGGCACGCCGGTTTTTATTGAGCGCGCCGACGGCGCCTACTTATTTGATGTTGATGGCAAACGCTATATTGACTATATCGGTTCCTGGGGGCCCATGTTGCTGGGGCACAATCATCCGGCGATTCGCGACGCCGTCATTCAGGCCGCAGCAAAAGGTCTGAGCTTTGGTGCGCCCTGCCCGGCAGAAATTGATATGGCAGAAAAAATTGCCCAGCTGGTACCATCAATGGAAATGGTCAGGATGGTTAGTTCTGGCACCGAAGCGACCATGAGTGCCATTCGGTTGGCCCGGGGCTACACTGGCCGTGATACCATTTTGAAATTTGAAGGTTGTTATCATGGCCATGCCGACTCATTGCTGGTGAAAGCCGGCTCCGGCGCACTGACTCTGGGTGTCCCCAACTCCCCTGGCGTGCCGGCAGACTTTGCCAAATATACGCTGACCTGTGAATTTAATAATCTTGAGCAGGTAGAACAGATTTTTGCCGATAAAGGCGCTGATATTGCCTGTATTATCGTTGAACCGGTTGCCGGAAATATGAATTGTATTCCACCTGAGCCCGGGTTTCTGGAAGGGCTGCGCCGGATTTGCGATCAGTACCAGAGCGTGCTTATTTTTGATGAAGTGATGACCGGTTTTCGGGTCGCGCTGGGGGGCGCTCAGGCGGTGTATCAGGTCACGCCCGATCTGACCACACTGGGCAAAATAATAGGCGGAGGTATGCCAGTTGGCGCTTTCGGTGGCAAACGGGCCATCATGGAATACATAGCACCATTAGGCCCGGTATATCAGGCAGGCACCTTGTCGGGTAATCCAATTGCAATGGCGGCAGGCCTGGCAGCGCTGAATGAAATCAGTAAGCCGGGCGTATTTGACAAGCTCAGCGCGAAAACCAGTCAGTTACTGACCGGTATCGGCGCGGCGGCGCAACAACATGGCGTGCCGATGACGTTTAATCAGGTTGGCGGTATGTTCGGTTTTTTCTTCAGTAACGAAGTAAGGATCAGTAATTACCAGCAGGCAACGCAGTGCGACGCCGCTGCCTTTAAGCAGTTTTTTCATCTGATGCTGCAGCGGGGGATTTATCTGGCACCATCAGCGTTCGAGGCAGGCTTTTTATCACTGGCGCACACGGATGATGATCTGGCCGCAACAATAGACGCCGCAGCCAGCAGCTTCGCAGCGCTTTAACTGCGATTTTGCAGCCAGACAATATCAGTGTCATAGTGTCTTGGCTGCACACTAAATAAGTTGCCGGCATTGTCGCTGTGAATTTCCAGTGGCAATGCTTTTGCCGGCCAGCGATAACGGTGCCGTTGACCACTTTCCCAGTCGTAACTATTAAGCTGCCACTGTTTCAGATCTAACCAAAGCAACTGCGTATTATTACTGGTCCACTGCTCTGGCAGGATCTGCTGCCAGTTTATACTGACCGGCAAGACTATTAGCCGCTGAGGATCGTTAGCGGACCATAATGCCAGCTCATCACTGTTATAAAACTGCACAACTAACCCGGTTGCAGCACATTTAACATTAACCACCCCCGACAACAGCACTACCGGGTTTGCTAAATCTGACATTAACTGCCAACCGTCGTTGTTTTGCTCTGTCCAGTACAACGTATTATGGCAGCTTTGGTAGCGACCCGAGACCGGCCTTCGATTCACCACTGACAGGCTGCCATCAGTTAACGCTAACTGGTATAACTGATTATCGATTACTGACAACAGTTTGTTCTGATGCCAGAACAACTGCTGGATATACTGGCCACTGGCTAAGCGTGACAGCTGGCGGCTATCTCCGGCCTGTGACAACCAAACCTGATTATCGCCAATTCGCTCTGAGACAAAAGCAAGTTGCTGGCCATTGGCCGCAAACAGTCGTTCATTCCGGTTACTGGTTTGCCAGCTTTGCTCGCTGCTAAGCTGGCCGCCTGCAAACGTCAGGGATACGATATCTGTTACATAATCGAGATATTGGGTGGCCAGAATACGCTGCTGATAGCGCTGCGGCTGCGTTAATCCCAACGTCATAGGCCCGAGACTCAGGTGTGTCTGGCTGTCTAAATTGTATAGCTGCAGTTCGCTGTTATGCAGAGTCAACAGGGCATGTTGCCGATCCCAGTCGCTGCCGGCAATAATCTGATTGTCAAAATTACCAACTTTTTCCAGCTGTTTGTGCGCCAGATCTATCCGATATAACCGGCTGCGGGAAAAATCCTGCTGCACAACCAGATAGAGTGATGAACTGACCACTAACAGCTGCTCTGCTTTATACCATTTTTTTGGTAATGTTATTAGCCTGGCTATGTTGCCATCCGCACTGCGGTGCCATAATTCATACTGGCGGGAATCCTGAGCATAATCAATCCAGTACCAGTTTTGTTCAACAATTGCTAATCCTTGTACCACGACCTGCTGACACGGCATGATTTTTTCAGCAGGTGAAAACTCAGGCAGCACTTGTTGCCGATAAAAGTAGCATTGCTGCTCGCTGTCCACCGCCCGGAATACCAGACTGTTATCATTCAGCCACAAAGGCTGGCTTACGGCCGGGTAGAATGTGTTGCTGTAAGTGACTTTTAAACTAATCAGGTCCTGACGTGCCAGTTGTTGCGGTGCCGCTTCAGTGTCGCGATGCCAGTAAAAAACATTCTGCTGTCCGGGTTCCAGTGTCGCCCAGAACTCCTGACCGGTTAATGCGCTGAGCGGTTTGACCGTATCCGGCAGCTGCATCAACGGGGTGACCGTAACGCTGGCCAGCAGATAGGCTAAAGCCGCACCACCAACTATCAAAGCAGTGCAGACAGCGCTGATAAACCGCCATGGCAGCACTTTTTCTTCGATAGCAACGGGCTCCGGTAGCTCAGCACCGGTTCTGGCACGACTATGCATTACCGGCTGGCGCTGAATGCTGGTCAGCGGCTCTATATGACAAAGCCACCGGTAGCCCTTTTTGGCAATCGTCGCAATATACACGGGTGATTTAACATTATCACCCAGCACTTTACGCAACGCACCGACCGCACGCATAACAGCCGCATCTGTACCTTCCGCAGACGGCCAGACGTTGTTAATCAGGGTATCTTTATCGAGGATCTGATCCGGATGCAGTAAAAAATAATTCAGCAGACTATGCAATCGCGGTTCTAACACCACCGGCTCGGCGGTGCTGGAATCCGGTTCGGCAGGCAATAGTTGGCCATAAGCCGCCTGATAGTACCAGTCGCCAATTTTTACCAGTGGTTCTAAATTTGACATTAAGCTCCGCCTGACTAAAGGGTCACGGCGGATTATACCTTAAATGACTGAAAAGTTGAGTGTATCCGCTTTTGAAACGGCTTCAGTTTGGCTAAGCCAACCGGGCTTCATCTTTTTTATCTTTAGGCGTGTCTTTATCGTCACTTGGTTTTGGGAGGGAAGGAGCAGTGGGTACTGGCACAGGAGAACGATCTTCCGGATCTTTACAAGTCGGCCACCACGGACAAGCATACAGCGTGTCCGGCAGTAAAGGCTCATTAACATATCCACTATTGTTAGCATTGCTGGCACTTAGAGTCAGGGTAGAGGTCATAACGAATATTTTAAAAGCGTTTTTCATGATCCAATCTCCGAGTGAAATTCAGTTGTTGGAGTCACATTGTTGTGCTCAACGGGTAAGACCCTACTCCTGAATCCAAAGTTAAACTCGATGATTTTTCAATAAAACCCTTATAAAACGTCGATCTAAAAACTTATTTCAGCAATATCAAAATCAGCTCTGACTGCTTCGAGAACAAACACTTCAGTCTCATCAACCGAAATACTATAGCGATTGTGATACAAATTATCGTCAATTACTTCTTTTCTGACCGTACCCGTATTTAAGTCGTAATAACGGAGCTGGTACTGGGTATCCTCAAGTAAATATGTGAAATAAAATCCATGTCGTCGCAAATCAAATTTAAACAGCATCTGATCAGCCGTCGTACCTAAATTCAGCTCCCTGCTGTCGCCATTGCTGTATTCAATAACAAAGCGCTTCGAGTTGGCGTCGCGCCAGATAGCGTAATCCGCATTAAAACTTTGGATATATAGCTCACGATCCGTTGCCAGCAGACGCCTATCAGATTCAGTATCCACCGGCGCCGCCATAATATTCCAGCGTCCCTGGCGCGACTGCGCATAGAATACTTCCTTGCCATCCCGGCTCCAGGCCGGATTAGCAACAATCTCACCCTCCTGCCCCACTATCTGCTTTAGCTCACCATCAAGCGTTAATTGCCAGATACCGCTATTTAAATGCAGTAATAACTGGCTGCCATCCGGTGAAAATACCAGGCTGCGAATTCTTTCATTGGACGCAAAATCAGTCAGTTGCTGTTGACGGCCATCGGCATAAAACAGCCAGACCTGAGCCTGACCGGAACGCCGTGATACCACAGCAGCAGGTCCCTCAGGCAGTGGGCTGATTTCAATATATATTTCGTTACGATTTGAGCTGAACATCAGGCTTTTGACTGATTTGTCAGAAATCAGTCTGTTGTTAATTTTTTTAATGTTGGTATGTGAAAAAAAGCCCACTGATGCGTAAATTTTACCGCTAACAGCGCCCAGCTGTATTTCACTGGCCTGGTTATCGGTATAAGCCAGCTCACGGCTCTCGCCAGTGGCCACATCAACAATACCCAACGAGGTCGGACCCGACGGATAAATAATACTGACATCATCAGGAGTCCAGTCGATATTACCCGGATAAGCATCGTCTATCTGCACTAACAGCCGGGTTGCCCGGGTGGTTAAATCAAGCAGCCAAACCTGGGCAGTTCCGGCGGCATCACGGATAAAGGCAATTTTATCACCCGAGCGCGAATAGCGCCCGGCATAATCACCAAAACTGCTGGCTGGCGGTACAGTCAGTTGTTCTGGGGTGCCGCCGGCCAGCGGATACATCATCATCACCATCTGCCGTTGCACGGGGTCCAGACTCGGGTAGACAATATAGCGGCCATCAGGTGACCAGCTGACACGGGCTGAGACTGATTCAGGGGTGCAGGCCGTCAGCAGGGTGTCTGATTTAACCGCCATCTGGTCAGGCTCAAGTTCGATTAGACGGATTTCGCAACCGCGGTCCGGCAACATCCTGTGATAAGCAATTTGCCGGCCATTGGGGCTAAAAGCGGCACCAAGACTACTGACATTTTCACTGGTTATTTGCACCCGTTTATGGCTTTGTAAATCCTGCAAATTAAGTACAGCTATTTGCTCACTGCCTTCTTTAGCAAAACTAAACACCAGATAACGCTCATCAGGTGACACATTATGATAGAACTCCAGGCCATCAAGCGAGGTAATGGGTTTATAGCGCCATAACGGGATACTGTTGTCCTCTGTTATCTGTTGTCCGGTCATCGGCTTTAACCATAACAACCAGCCGGACAAGATCAGCAAAGAAACTAATACCCCGGCTGCCCAGAAAAACGTACTCTGGTGTGGCCTGAACGCTGTGCTGGTTGGCGATGCTATTGCTGCAGCATTATTCTCAGGGTCAGCGTTTGCTGGTATTTCAGCCACATTGGCAATAAACCGGTAGCCGCGTTTGGGTATCGTTTCTATATAGCTGGGTTGCCGGCTATCGTCTCCGAGTGCGACTCTGATTGCCCTTATCACCCGCATTACCCGGCCATCTGAGACATCGCGGATGCCCCAGACATCAGAAAGCAACTGGTCTTTGGTGACCAGATCACCTGCATGAGCGATAAAGTAATTAACGACTTTCTGGCCCAGATTATCTAATGCTGCTGTCGCGACTATCCGGCCATGCTGGTCAAGCTTTACCAGCTTGTCCTCTTTGGCCAGATAATGCCACTCTCCCACCAGTAATGATCGTTCGGGTTTTATTTCCATAATAATGTGCGTGTCACACCCTGAATATCTTTCGTATTAAAATGAATTGTCACAGGTTAAATCCTGATGCATTTCAGCCGATATTGCCGGTAATAACAATATGTTAGGGCAATTTTCTGCGACAGGAGCCCCACTGCTGGCAGAAAACGCCTGAATATGAACCTGGTCTGGCAGGTAACGAATGATTGACTGGGCGCCATGCGCTCTGAAATAGTCAATAAACAACGGCAGCGCGCCGGTGCTACCTGTCAGACCTATCGGTTTATTATCATCCCGTCCAAGCCAGATTGTCAGTAGCGTTTGCTGATCAAAGCCGCTAAACCAGCTGTCCCTGTAATCACTGGATGTCCCGGTTTTCCCCGCAAACACGGTCATCGGTAACGCCTGTTGTAATGCTTTAGCTGTCCCGGTCTGAGTGGCCGCTATCAGGGCGTGTTGCAGCAGATAAATACTTTGTGCAGAATAACGGCTGTAGCGCTGACCCGGCCGCTGATACAGCCGGTGACCATCCTGATCCGTTACCGCCTGCACCGTTGCCAGTGCCTGGTACACACCATCGTTGGCAATGGTCTGGTACAGCTGGCTCACCTCAAGCGGGCTTAGTTCAATAGCACCTAATAATGCAGCAGGATGTAAGTTAACCCGCCTGTTTAGTCCCAGCTTGCGCAAGCCGTCACTGACTGCCGGCATACCCAGTTGCAAACCAAGCCGCACTGTCGGCACATTTAACGAGTCAGTTAACGCGGTAAACAGATTAACCCGGCCACGGTAAGTTTTATCAAAGTTCTGTGGTTGCCAGTCCTGATCATTGGAACGTAAACTCAGCGGTTGATCTTCCAGCACTGATGCCAGAGAAAACCGGCCAGGTTGATTCAGTGCTTCCAGATAAATAACCGGCTTAACAATACTGCCTATTTGCCGCTTGGCATCCAGCGCCCGGTTAAACCCGGCAAAACCCCGCTCGCGGCCGCCGACCAGTGCCTGAATTTCAGCGCTCTGGTAATTCACTACCAGCATCGCAGCTTGCAGTTGCTCATCCTTATTCTGTAAATGACGTTGCACTGTCAGTTCTGCCTGCTGCTGAGCGCTGGGGTCAAGAAAGGTAAATACCTTAATGCCACTGCTCAGTAACTGCTGATCAAAATTAATCTGACGTAACTCTTTTTTGACTGCATCAAGATAAGCAGGAAAACGTGCGTTCAGATACTGGCCTCGTTCGACCACTCGCAGCGGCTGACTGAGCGCCTGCTGATATTGCTTAGCATCAAGCAAATGATGCTCAAACATCAGTCTTAGTACCAGATCACGGCGGGTGAGCGCCCGCTCCGGATAACGTCTGGGGTCATAATAGGAGGGGCCCTTCAGCAAGCCTATCAGCAACGCTACTTCATCTGGTCGCAGCTCAGTAATCGGTTTGGCAAAATAAAAGCGGCTACCCAGACCAAAACCATGGACAGCAGTCGCATGATTCTGGCCCAGAAAAATCTCATTCAGATAGGCTTCAAGTATATGGTCCTTACTAAAACGATAATCGAGGATTAACGCAATCATCGCTTCATTCACTTTGCGCAGTAATGTCCGGTCACTGGACAGATACATATTCTTGGCCAGCTGCTGGGTTAATGTAGACCCTCCCTGCACCGTTCGCCCGGCAATAATATTAGCCCACAGTGCGCGTATCACCGATAATGGTGATACGCCACGGTGATGATAAAAATCGCGGTCTTCCACCAGCAGCAGACTTTCCTTTAACAGCGTGGGAACCTGCTCTAAGCGCACCAGTTCCCTGTCTTCCTGATGCGGCGACAACATATGCTCAATTAACTGGGGCTCAAGCCGCGCAAAATTCACTTCCTGCTGTTGCCGGTAACGGATCCGGTTAATACCGCTGCTGTTAAATTCGACACTGAACAGAGCTTCAGGCTCCATGCCATCTATATAGGTAAAAGCCCGCCGGTAAACCGTGATATGGTTGCGCGATACGCTATATTGTCCGGCGGCTGTCATTGCCGGGTTACGTTGATACTGTAGCTGCTCTAATTCCGCCTGCAACTGAGCCGGCGTTAATGGCTTACCGGGAAACAGCTCAAGACTGCGGCCATAAATTTGTGCCGGTATCTGCCATTTCTGACCGGCAAAAGCCCGGGTGACTTTACTGTCGAGATAGATGAGATAAGTTACCAGTAAAAAAAATACCGCTAATGCCAGTTTCCCCATGGTCAACAGCGATTTGTACCACCAGGGTTTCATTTTCGTTTTCGGCAGACGGGCGCCTTTACTTCGGGTTGACATCGCGTAACATCGCCTTTTTAGTCTTAGTCGTTGGCTGGGCCCCGGCCGGGTCGTCCGGCCAGTAATGTTTAGGGTAACGCCCCTTCATTTCTTTTTTAACATCCTGCCAGCTGTTTTGCCAGAAGCTGGCCAGATCGCGGGTAACCTGCAACGGCTGGCGCCCAGGTGAGAGCAGAGCAATGGTCAGGGCAATGGCGCCATTTAACACCACGGGCGTGGTAAGTTGACCATACATTTCCTGAACTCTGACTGAAAGCAGCGGACCGCCAGGATGCAGATAATCAATATTCAGCCGGCTGCCTGCGGGCGTCTGCCAGTATTCCGGTAGCAACTGCTGTAGCTGCTGCTGTTGCCGGAAGTTTAATCTGGCCAGCAGCAGGGGCTGTAGCTCCAGTTGCATCAGCTGGTTCTTTTTCGTGATATTTCCCAGATAAGGGCCAAGCCAGCTGGCAAGCTCTGACAATAATGCTGCCTGGCTAAAATCAGGCAGGACATCGGTACCCAGCTGCTGTCGGAGCAGTTCGACTCTGGCGCATAAGCTTTGCGCGGATTCTGACCAATTCAGCTCGGCCAGGCCCCGCTGGCTAAGATAGCCCAACCACGCCTGCTGACGCTCTGCTGCGCTGATGTTGTTCTGAACCGGCTGGCGTTGCAAAACCAGTTGGCCAAAACGGCGCTGACGTTCACTGCTGAAGCTACCCGTCTGGTCATTCCAGCCGGTTTTCAGTAACCAGGGCAGCTGTGACTGCCAGTCTGCCAGAATATCATCCAGTTCAATTGCCACAGCATGCCTGATCCGGTTGTGTTGCTGCCACTGCTGAATATCCAGCACCACCAGAAACTCCGTGTCCTGCAGCGGGTGATCCGGGACAAGATTGGCCCCGGCACCGCCAGCCAGCAGATAGCCCTGGCCACGGCGCTGCGCCAGTTGATCCGGAAACGCCCGGAGTAATAGCAAAGGCAACCACTGTAATGGTAAAGGGACACCGCTGGGACACCCGAGACGCCGGGCAAACTGCTGCGCCTGCTGATATTGCGGCACGTGTTTACTGCGGGCCAGGTATTGCAGCTGCGCTGTCAGGTTTGCCGTAAGATTGCGGCTATCTTCCAGCAAGGCTGCCGTCAATGCCGCCAGCCACCCCAGCCCGGGGATCTGCGCCTCCCGTTCTGCCGCATATAACAGCATATTGGCCAGACGCACTGAACTGCCGGTTCGATATAACCGCCGGCCAAAAGGGGTAATAAGGCCGGCGTCATCGATTGCACCAAACTGCTGCAACAGGTTACTGGCCACAGCCAGATGTGCCGGCGGCGGCGGGGTTAACCAGCAGATATCGGCAGGCTGACACCCCCAAACCGCCACTTCAAGTCGCAGCTGCGTCAGCTCAGCCAGCTCTATTTCTGCCGGCTCAAAGGCCGGCCGCCGTTGCCACAACTCAGCACTATCCAGCCGGTAACATTGCCCCGGAGCCTGGCGACCGGCCCGGCCTGCGCGCTGAATGGCAGCAGCCTGACTAATTGGCACGGTTTCAAGTTTGCTAAACCCATGACGTGGATGAAAGCTGGCACGCCGGCACAGGCCGGTATCAATCACCTGTGTTACGCCGTCGATGGTTAAACTGGTCTCCGCCAGATTGGTCGCCAGCACAATTTTATAATGACCTGCTGGCGGCGCGGCAATGGCGGCCTGCTGCTCAGCCAGGCTCATAGCCCCAAGCAAACTATAGATAGTCAGATTAGCTGGCAATGGCTGGCTGGCCAGAAACTCGCGGGCCTGATTAATTTCAGCCTGGCCTGGCAGAAAAACCAGAATATTGCCAGAGGCGGTATTAAACGCGGTCAGCGCCAACCTTGCCGCTTGCAGTGCCACAGGCTCGCTGCCGGGTTTAACATAGTTAATATCAACCGGGTAGCTCTGACCTGTGCTGCTGAGCACCGGCGCCTCAAGATAACGCTCCAGTGCAGTAACATCCAGCGTGGCAGACATGACCAGAATCTTCAGATCGTCCCGTATCTGCTGTACCTCAAGGCTCAGCGCCAATGCCAGATCAGCATGCAGGGACCGTTCATGAAACTCATCGAAAATCAGCAGGCTGACACCAGTAAGCTCAGGATCCTGTTGCAGTTTTCGGGTTAGAATACCTTCAGTAACAATCAGCAGGCGGGTAGCCGCTGACTGACAGCTATCATGCCGTATCTGGTAACCGACTGTCTGGCCCGGGCGTTCATTTAATTGCCGGGCCAGATAAGCGGCGATAGTTTTTGCCGCCAGCCTGCGTGGTTCCAGCATTATGATCTGGCCAGCTGCGAAGGTCTGTTGCTTCAATAATTGTAACGGCAGCCAGGTTGACTTACCGGCACCCGGTGGTGCCGATAGAATCAACCGATTAGTGCCTTGCAGCAACTGACAAAGTTGTGGCAGTACTGCGGCTACCGGTAATGCTGAGGCTACCTCGTGTCTTGTCACGGTAATCTTACTTTGCTGAGGTTTCAGCCAGTAAGGTAGTGGCAATAGTCCGGATACCGTGGCCGGTAGCGCCCGCTGCCCAATAACTGTTTGCCGAGTTATTAAAGGCCGCCGCTAAATCAAAATGCAACCAGCCTTTGCCATCGTCAGGCACAAAACGACTTAAAAATCCGGCAGCATTACTGGCACCACCTGCACCACCACCTTTGACCGGCCGGCTGTTAGCCGTATCAGCATAAGGCGACGGACACTGTTGCTGATGCCATTTTTCCAGCGGTAATTGCCAGGTGGCTTCCTGTTCATTGGCAGCATATTGCAGCGCCCGGGCAGCCAGAGGCTTGTCCAGTGCAAACAGGGCGTTATATTCTCCGCCAACTGCTATCATGGCGGCACCGGTCAGCGTTGCCGCATCAATGATTAACGGCGCTTCGCTCTGTGCCGCACACATCAGGCCATCGGCCAGCACCAGGCGGCCTTCTGCATCGGTATTAACAATTTCAACGGTAGTACCATTCTTATAAGTAATAATATCGCCCAGTTTGTAGGCATGACCACTAATCAGGTTCTCAGCACAACACAAAATTAATTTTACCCGTTGCTTTAACCCCTGCATTATCGCCAGTGCCAGCGCAGCGGTGACTGTGGCCGCCCCCCCCATATCGCATTTCATCGTCGCCATGCCTTCGGTGGGTTTTATTGAGTAACCCCCACTATCAAAGGTGATACCTTTACCCACCAGCGCTGCGGCAACCGGAGTCTCCCCGGCCTGGTCCGGGTTAAAGTCGAGCACCAGCATTGCCGGCGGCCGGCTACTGCCCCGCCCGACCTGATAGATACCATGCCAGCCCGCTTCAGCCAGATCAGTACCAGTGATAAGTTCACTGCTTACGGTACCTTCAGGTGCAATGCTTCGGATAAACGCTTCAGCCTGCTCTGCTAATGCCACCGGCGACAGCATTTCGGGCGTATCGTTAATGATTTTTTTGGCAAAGCTGAAGCATTGCGCAAGCTGAGCCAGTTGCTTAGCGTCACCTTGTTTATCGTTAAAGTTGACCCCGCTATGTTTTCTGGCATTACAAAAGCCCTGATAAAATGCCCATTGCAAGTCTTTGCTCCAGCCCTCACCGGTTAACTGCAGTTCGGTAATGCCCAGATTGTCCAGACTACGACCCGCTTTTTGCATTGACCGTAGTGGCTCATTGCCGGGCAAATGAATTTGATACCCCTGTGAAGTGGGGCTTAATAATGCATTATTACCCCATTTTGCTGCCGCTTTAGCGGTTGCAATACTAACCTGTAATAGTTCTGATGTAGTTTTAAGTGATGAATCAGACATTGAATCAGACATTGAATCAGACATAGTAATCCCCATATGTTCATTGAGCTTATTCGTGATGATAACCAGCTGCAGCGGTTTGAAGTGTACCATAGCAACAAGACTGACAACGAGCGCTGCGTGTTAAAAGGCTGCGGGTTGCAGCTGTGTAGTAAAAGACTATCGGATTGAATTAATCACTTTATGCTACAAAAAAGCCGCTGATGTTAAAACAGGTGACGGTCACAGCCACAATCTGTATACTTCGCCGGCTTTTTTATTAGTGATTGCGGTGATGGCAATATTCTGCTATCTATAGCCGCCACTTTTTTTTGCTTGGCAGTATTGTACAGGAGATGATCATGCCAGAAGGCAAGAATGTTAAGACATTAGGGTTACTGGCACTGGCCGGTGTAACACCTTATCAGGAAGCGGTCGGGGAAGAGTATATGAACCCGAAGCAGCTCGAACATTTTCGCAAAATTCTTGACGCCTGGCGCCAACAACTGCGTGAAGAAGTTGACCGCACCAAAACCCATATGGCTGACGAAGCCGCTAATTTTCCTGATCCGGTTGATCGGGCAGCGCAGGAAGAAGAGTTCAGCCTGGAATTGCGGGCACGCGACCGCGAGCGCAAGCTACTGAAAAAAATTGAAAAAACATTGCAGAAGATTGAGAACGACGATTTCGGTTATTGCGATACCTGCGGTATTGAAATTGGTATTAAACGGCTGGAAGCAAGGCCAACCGCTGACCAATGTATTGACTGCAAAACATTAGCGGAAATAAAAGAAAAACAGCTGGGCGGCTAGTTACAGCCACTGTGGCAACGTTAAATAACGACACCAGGCCAACAGCTGTTGCTGTTGGCAGATTTGCTCCCTCCCCTTCCGGACCATTACATTTTGGCTCGCTGCTGGCGGCCGTGGGTAGCTATTTATATAGTAAACAACGAGCTGGTAAATGGCTGCTGCGGATTGAAGACATTGACACTCCGAGAGTTTGCGCCGGTGCCGACAGCAGCATAATGTATACGCTAGAGCAGTATGGCCTGCTCTGGGATGATGACGTTATATATCAAAGCCAGCGCTTAGCACGCTACCACGACGTGTTTAATCAGTTGCAACAACGCGGCTTACTTTATGGCTGTCAGTGCAGCCGTAAACAAATTAATGCCGCTGGCGGGCTGTATCAGGGTACCTGTGCCGCACTGAACCTTAACAAAAGCCGCACGACTGCGAAGCTGAGCTGGCGTCTGCGGGCATCAGACGTCCCCTGCCAGTTTGTTGACTGCTTGCTGGGTCCCCAGCAGATAACGCCTGCTCTGGCACATGAAGATTATATACTACTTCGCCGGGACGGCTTGTTCTCTTATCAGCTGGCGGTAGTGGTAGATGATCTTGACCAGGGTGTGACGGAAGTGATCCGAGGCGCAGATTTGCTCAGCATGACCCCACGCCAGCAACACTTATTTCAGCTACTGGGTACCACAGCGCCTATGTATGGTCATTTGCCATTGGCGGTGACTGCACCGGGCCAGAAGCTGAGTAAACAGAATCATGCCACGGCACTTAGCAACTGGCCTGCAAGCTACACTATGGCCAGGGCACTGGCTATTCTGGGTCTGGTACTGCCAGCCGATTTACAACAGGCTCCCGCCCCAGAGCAGTTAACTTATGCGCTGGCCAACTGGCAGCCTGCTGATATACCGGCAGTGCAGGAAGTGTTAACAAGCGATTTTGGCTGAATTTGGCCAGATTAATTCTTTTTTGCCGGCTGCTGCGGTATTATTAGCCGTTTTTTTTATTCAGACGCCATTACCGTCCGCCAGGCTGGCGATTGCTCAGGAGAGATATCATAATTTCGCGCGTGTTAGATTTTTGCCGCAGAACCTTAAGCGGCAAGCCCCAGGGCGACCAGAAACCACAACCTGTTGCGGCAAAAAAACCGGCTGCCGCGCCGGCAGCAAGCACTATATTGCCACCACTGCAGGTCATTAGTCGCGACCAGCACAGTATTTCCCGGCGTGATATCAGCCCCAGCGCGCTGAAAGTGCTGTACCGGCTGAAAGATGCCGGCTATGAAGCTTATTTAGTTGGCGGCTGTATTCGCGATTTATTACTGGGTCTTAAACCCAAAGATTTTGATGTCGTGACTAATGCTCATCCCGAGCAGGTAAAACAGGTATTTCGCAACTGCCGCTTAATCGGCCGCCGTTTCAGGCTGGCTCATGTTGTGTTTGGCAGAGAGATCATCGAAGTGGCGACGTTCCGCGGCCATCACACTGGTGCTGAAGAGGAAGCGTCTGTCGCCCCGAAGCTTAAGACGGCCAGCCTAAGCGACCATGGTCAGATATTGCGCGACAATGTATATGGCACCATTGAAGAGGATGCAGAGCGTCGCGATTTCACCATTAACGCGCTGTATTATTCAGTAAAAGACTTTGCTGTTTATGATTTCGCCAATGGGATGCGGGACATTGCCGCCCGGCGCATCGAATTGATTGGCGATCCGGAAGTCCGGTACCGGGAAGACCCGGTGCGGATGCTCAGAGCTATTCGGTTTGCTACCAAGCTGAATATGGATATTGCTCCCGCTGCGCTGGCCCCTATTAGCCAGCTGGCGGTGTTGTTAAAAAACATCCCGGCGCCACGCCTGTTTGACGAGCTGGTAAAGATGCTGATGGCCGGCAAGGCATTCGACAACTTTATGTTACTGCGTGACACCCGGATTTTAAAACAACTGATGCCACAGCTGGACAAAATACTGAAGCAGGAGCCCGAAGGCAAAGCCTTTAATCTGGTTACCCGGGCGCTGCAGGACACCGATCAGCGGGTGGCGGCTGACAAACCGGTTACCCCGGCGTTTATCTTCGCAGCCATGCTGTGGTATCCGGTAGAATTACGCAGTCAGACCCTGCTGATTGAAAGTGGCCTGAATGAAATTGATGCCCTGAATATTGCCATGACCGAAGTGCTTGACGATATACAGCGTACTATTGCCATTCCTAAACGCTTTACATTGACAATGCGCGATATCTGGGCGCTGCAGGCCCGTCTGACAAAACGCAGTGGCCGCCGGGCCTTTAAGATGCTTGAGCAAACCAAATTTCGGGGTGCCTTTGATTTTCTGCAACTACGGGCGCAGGCAGAGGGCGGCAGTCTGACCGAACTGGCCAGTTGGTGGCAGCAATTTCAGTTTGCTGATGATGCGGAAAAACTGGAGTTAATCAACGGTCTGGGGCGAGACGGCCAGGAGCGGCCCAAACGCAGACGTAATAATTATAAACGTAAACGCAGCAGTACGCCTGATGTCTGACGATAACAGCGTGCGCCAGCCAGATCGTCTGCCTGAGTATCAGGTGTATATCGGGCTGGGTGCCAATTTAGCTAACCCGGTTATGCAGCTGCAAAATGCCATTGCTGCTCTGCATCAACTGGCTGACAGCAAAGTGGTGGCGGTATCGGGTTTTTACGGTTCCAGACCCATGGGGCCACAGGACCAGCCCGATTATGTCAATGCGGTAGCCCGCCTTAACACCCGTTTGACACCCCTGGCGTTGCTTGATGCATTGCAGCAAATTGAGCGCCAGCAAGGCCGGCAACGTAAAGCTGAACGTTGGGGGCCTCGTTCAATCGATCTGGATATTTTACTGTATGCTAACCACACTATTACCTCAGAGCGGTTGACCGTACCACACTATGGGCTGACGCAACGTGAGTTTGTGCTGTATCCCCTGGCCGACATTGCCCCGGCGCTGATATTACCCTGTGGTACGCCACTACAGGCCTTGCTGCAGCGGGTGCCGTTAAATGGTCTGGAGAAACTTACCGAAACCTGCAGCGGGTAACTTGCAGCTGCAGGAACTTTGTGCGATCTTGCGCACCCGGAATAAATGGTCGGATGAGAATGTTATGGCTAAGATCACCACAGCAGTATTGCAGAAAATGAAACAGCAGGCGGATAAAATCACCATGCTGACCGCCTATGATGCCAGCTTTGCCAAGTTATTTGCTGAGCAGGGCGTTGATGTGCTGTTAATTGGCGATTCGCTGGGCATGGTACTTCAGGGACATAGCGATACCCTGCCTGTTACCGTTGCAGATATTGCCTACCATACCAGAAGCGTGCGGGCCGGTGCGCCTGATGCGTTTGTCATTGCCGATTTACCTTTTATGAGTTACGCCACCGCTGAACAAGCCATGCAAAGTGTTACGCCATTAATGCAGGCGGGCGCTAATATGGTGAAACTGGAAGGTGGCGATTTTCTGTTGCCAACTATTAAGGCCCTGACTGAGCGTGGTGTGCCAGTATGCGGTCACCTTGGATTAACCCCGCAGTCTGTCCATATTCTGGGTGGGTATAAAGTGCAGGGTAAAACCGATGCCGCGGCAGATACCATGGTCTCTCAGGCCAAAGCGCTGCAGGAGGCCGGTGCCCAGTTGCTGGTGCTGGAGTGCATTCCCACCTCATTGGCAAAAAGAATTACCGAAGCTTTGCGTATTCCGGTTATCGGCATCGGTGCCGGTAATGTCACCGATGGCCAGGTGCTGGTCATGCATGATTTGCTGGGGATCAGCAGTGGCTATATTCCGAAGTTTTCTAAAAACTATCTGGCACAAACCGGCGAGATCAGAAGTGCGATTGCCGCTTATGTCACCGAAGTCAAAAGCCAGATATTTCCTGGCACGGAGCATAGTTTTAATTAAATGAATACTCTGAGCACTATTGAAGACTTAAGAGCACAGCTTGGCCGCTGGCGCCGTGCAGGTGATAAAATTGCGTTCGTGCCAACGATGGGTAATCTCCATCAGGGTCATTTACAACTGGTTGATATCGCAAAAAGCCGCGCCGATAAAGTGATTGTCAGCATTTTCGTAAACCCGATGCAATTTGGCCAGAACGAAGATTTAGCCAGTTATCCGCGCACGCTCGACGCCGACATAGCAGGCTTAACCCGGCACGCTGCCGATGCGGTCTTCACCCCGACTCCCCAGCTGATGTATCCGCGTGGCCTGGACGTACAAACCTTTGTTGAAGTGCCGCAGCTGGGCGATCTGCACTGTGGTGCCAACCGCCCCGGGCATTTTCGCGGTGTATCGACGATTGTTTGTAAACTGTTCAATCTGGTGCAGCCTGATATTGCCTGCTTCGGCAAAAAAGACTACCAGCAACTGGCGATTATCCGCCAGATGGTGACCGATTTATCTTTGCCGATAGAAATTATTGGCGTGGCAACGGAACGGGCCAGCGACGGCCTGGCATTAAGTTCGCGTAACGGTTATTTAAGCAAAGAGGAACGGGCTAAAGCGCCGGTTTTATATCAGGTATTGCAGCAGCTAAAAACGCAAATAGCTGGCGGCAACCATGATTACCGCGCTCTGGAACAACAGGCGAAGGCCCGGCTGACAGCCGCTGGCTTTGTGCCGGATTACATTAATATCAGCAATCAGCAAAGCTTAATGCTGGCAACAACCGCAACTGAGCCAAAAGTGATTCTGGCAGCAGCCAGACTTGGCACTACCCGGCTGATTGATAACCTGGAATTGTAACCACTTGCTGTATCTCGGGTGTCCGATGTGGGCCAATAGCCGCTGGAAAGGCAGCCTGTTTGCAGACGATTTGCCAAGCAACGGCTTTTTAGCCGTTTACAGCCAGTACTTTAACAGTGTCGAGGGCAATACCAGCTTTTATGCTGATCCATCTGAAAGCCAGCTGCAGCGCTGGGCCAGCCAGCTACCTGATAACTTCCGTTTTGTCTTTAAAATACCCCGCCGTTTCAGCCATCAGTTAGCAGCGCTGGACCATACCGCTCTGCTGGCGTGGTGGCAGCACTTAACGCCAGTGCACCGCTTTATCGGGCTTTTGCATCTGCAACTGCCTGCTACTGCCGGCCCGGCATTACTAGGCCAGTTAACCAAGGTACTACAGCTGCTAAGCAATCTGGTGCCGCTGGCAGTAGAAGTGCGCCATCCGGCCTTTTTTGATAAAGCGGAATATGAGCTGGCCTTAAATCGCCTGTTGCAGCAGCATGACGCCGAGCGGGTCGTCCTCGATAGCAGAGCACTGTTTTCTGTGGCGGCCAATAATCCGGCATTGCGGGATGCTCAGGCTAAAAAACCGCGCCTGCCAGTGCACGCTATTTGTCTAAGCTCCCGGCCAATGCTACGTTTTATCGGCTGCGATGATATGCAGCTGAACCGCCAGTTCTATACCCCCTGGCTGGCTAAAATTAACGGATGGCTGGCTGAGGGCAAAACCCCCTACTGTTTTTTCCATACCCCGGATAACACGCTGGCACCACAATTGTGCCGCCAATTTGCTGAAAACTTACAGCATTGCCACCCGGTAATGTCACCGTGGCCGGGTGAGCACCACGCACAGCTTGGACTCTGGTAACAGCAGCTAATCAGGCAGTTAGTCGGGACGACATAGCCTGTGGTTATCGGTGCTTCAACGCTGGCCTGCCATAAGCTTAAAGGGCGTGAAGCTTTATCGGGTATGATTGCGATCAGAGTTGCTGACGGAGTTTCAACAATTGCCTGCGCCGCGCCCTGCTGACTTTGGGGTAATCCATTTTCAGGTTTCGCAACGTTGCGACGACGATTTTAGAAATAATCAGCCTGGCATTCTTTTTATCATCAGCCGGAACAACAAACCAGGGGGCCTCAGCGGTACTGGTGGCGCTAAGGCAGGCCTCATAAGCACGCATATAGTCGTCCCAGTGTTCGCGTTCATTTACGTCGGCAACACTGAACTTCCAGTTTTTCGCCGGCTTGTCGATACGTGCTAAAAACCGCGCTCGTTGCTCGTCTTTGGATAAATGCAGAAAAAACTTCAGCACCTGAGTACCGTTCTGATGTAAATGCGCCTCCAGATCCGTTATTGATTGAAAACGCGCTTTCCAGATAGCCTGCTCAGCGATGGCCTCATCGGAAAACCCCTGCGCCTTAAGAAGCTCGGGGTGCACCCGGACAATCAGCACTTCCTCGTAGTAAGAGCGGTTAAAGATACCAATCCGTCCCCGCTCGGGCAGGCATTTACTGGTGCGCCAGAGAAAGTCATGCTGCAGCTCTTCAGTGCTGGGTTGTTTAAAGCTAAATACCTGACAACCTTGTGGATTGACACCCGACATCACATGACGAATAGCACCATCCTTACCGGCGGTATCCATGCCCTGGAAAATTAATAACAAAGCCTGTTGGTTCGACGCGTAATACAGTCGCTGCAGCTTACTTAGCTTCTTAACCTGCTGCTTTAACATCTTCTTGTAGTGTTTCTTAGAATCATAAGCCGGCGCAACTTTAGTCGGGCGCTGCGACAGGTCAACATTCTCGCCAGATGGCACCAGATAGTCACTGGGTTTAATTTTCATAATATATCCTTCTGCTTATGCAGCCCTGGCGGGGCGAAAATATCATAAAAAAACGCTAAATAAGTCAGCCGCTGTCGCTGGCTAATTCAATGTTCATGCACTAATTCATCGCAATCTGACAGCCTGGCATGTTCAAACTCCAAAGTTGAATGTCCCACATTAAATTGCTCTGAAAGCAATGTCTTAAGCGCAGTTTTTATTTTCTCGACTTGTTGTAGTTCGGTGCATTTCACCACCACATGGGCTTCAAGGGCGTTATGCTGCTCATCCAGCTGCCAGATGTGCAGATGATGGACGTTAGCAACGCCGTCCACGGCGGTCATCGCGCTGATCACCTGTGGTATGGAAATATGTGCGGGTGTTCCTTCCATTAATAAATGGATAGCTTTGGGTAACATTGTAAAGCCCTGCCACAATATATAGCCTGCGATAAGAAGGGTTAGCAATGTATCTACCCAGTACCATTGATAAAGCAGAATAAGCGTACCGGCGATAATCACAGCAACGGAGGCCAGTGCATCTGACAAATTGTGGATAAATGCTGCTCTGATATTCATGCTGTTTTTAGACATGGTGTAGGTTAGTAAAGCCGTGATAATATCAACGAGCAGTGCCAGGCCTGCGACAATCACTACCGTCCAGCCTGCAATCTCTTCTGGCTTGGCAAAGCGCCATAACGCCTCGTAAATCAAATAAAGGCCAACGATTATCAGCGTGGTAAGATTGATCAGTGCTGCAATCACCTCGGCCCTTTTATAGCCGAAGGTTTTGAGCTCATTGGCAGGCTTTCTGCTAATCTTGCGGGCAAACAAAGCAATGCCCAGTGACGCCGCATCACTTAAATTATGCAATGCATCAGCAATCAACGATAAGCTGCCGGACAAGACCCCGCCAATAACCTGAGCGGTGGTCAGCAGAACATTAACCGCAACCGCTATAATCAGCTTAAGATCGCCATGGTTTTCTGTGCCATGATGGTGCCAGTGCAACATCTTATTTTCTCGGCTGATCGATTAAGTGGCGACGGCCATACCGTGCTGATAGTTGACGTTTACTGATCAGAAAGCCCCCTTAACAGAACTGACTCATTAAGCATATTTTCGATATAAACAATAATATCCGGTATCGTCGCTAGCTATTTAATGGCCAGAACAATGGCAGCAACAACATCGTGATCACAAACAGCAGCAAACTTAAGGGCCCGCCAACTTTCAGATAATCAACAAAACGGTAGCCGCCGGGTCCCATCACCAGGGTATTAGCGGCGTGAGATACCGGACTGGCCAGACTGGTGGCGGCAACAGCAACAACCATCATGGCACTTTGACCACTTACCCCCAGCGCATTGCTTAGCATCAGGCCAATCGGCGCCATAATCAATACCAGCGCCACTGTCGGTATTACCAGGGTACCAACTGCTGTCACCAGATATAAGCCTGCCATTACCGCCAGCGGACCATAATTACCTAATCCCGTTTGCACACCCGCCGCCAGCCAGGCCGCAGCCCCACTATGCTGCATCGCCAGACCCAGCGGCAGCATACCGGCGATCAGAAAGATAGATCGCCAGTCGATGGCGGCATAGGCCTGCTCCATACTCAGACAGCGACTGGCTACCATTGATGTGGCCGTCAGAATAGCGGCAAGGTAGATGGGCAAAACCCCGGTGACGGTCAGTATTACCATTAACGCCATTAAACCAGCAGCAAGCGGTGCCTTGCTGGCATTAACCGGCTTAACCTGAACCGGGTTCATCACGATTAAATGCTCACTGTCATTCAATTGCGCCAGACGTGAGCGCGGCCCGACAATCAGCAGGGCATCGCCCGGCTGCAGTAACATACTGCCAAGTGCAGTGCGATAGGGGCGACCTTCACGCCAGATGGCCGCCACCTCCACTTTGTAGCGCTTATCCAGTTGCAGGGCGTTGACACTCTGGCCGATGTATTTACTGCGTGGATGCAACGTGGCCTCAACCAGCTCCAGCTTGCCTTTGGCCAGCAAATCGAGGTACGGCGACATATCGTCTAACCGTTCTAATTCTTTAAAACCACGCAGGATATCCAAATCTTCTTCGCGGCCCTGGATCAGTAATAAATCCCCCGCTTCCAGCTTGTCATCAGAGTGAAACTGCTGAATGATTTCGCCCTGGCGGAATAAACCCAGCAAACGAAAGTCAAACGCATCGCCCAGCCGGTTGTCAGCAAAGGTGCTGCCTACCAGCGGGCTGTCCACCGGTAACCCAAGCACAAAAAGGCGCTCTTCCAGCTGGTATTGGCGTTTGACGTCGTCCGCACTTAAAGGCAGTACCGAACTGAACGCCTGCTGTTTTTCCATTGCCTCTATCGCATTACGACTGCCCTGCACCAGCAACTTGTCGCCGGCAGCCAGCGACAAATCAGTCAGCCGGGTGTACAAGGTTGTACCGGGCCGTTTTACCGCCAGCACGTTCAGCTGATAATTTTCCCGAAAACGGTGATGTTGCAGCACCTCATCGTTCAGGGGTCCGTCAGGGGCTACCTCCAGTTCAGCCAGCCCACTGGCCGCCAGTAGTTTTTCATGCAGCATCGGCGCCTCACGTTCAATGGTCAGCGAGTTCCAGCTGCGCAGCCGTTCAAAGCGGTTAAACTTACCTTGCGCCAGCACAATATCACCCGCTTTAAGTACGGTCTGGCGTGCCGGCAGGGTATAGGTCTCCCTGCCCCGGGTTAGCGCAATAACCATCAGGCCGACGGTATTAATCAGTCCTGATTCCTCCAGGGTACGCCCTGCCAGCAAGGACGGCTTTGGCAGACGCAGGGCAAAAATCCGGTCCTGCAAACCATACTGATCACTCAAATTGCGGCTGCCGGCTAAACCGGCCCGACCGGGGTCAATAGCCGGTAGCAAGTGGCGGCCGATAAACGCGACAAACAAGGTGCCAGCCAGCAGCACCGGCAAGCCAATAAACGCAAAGTCAAACAGCTGGAAGCCCGGCTGACTGTTGTTTTCCAGGGCAATACTCACCAATAAATTCGGCGGAGTGCCAATAAGCGTCAGCAGGCCGCCCAGCATGGCGCCAAAAGCCATCGGCATCAGCACCTTGGCAGGCGGAATGCCGCAACGCCGGGCTGCCTCTACGGTAACCGGCAGCAATAGTGCCACGACCCCGATATTACTCATAAAGGCTGACAGCAGGCCCGCTACCAGCATAATGACGACGATCATCCGGGTTTCGCTCTGGCCGGATAAACGAATAACCCGCCGGCCAATGCTGTCAGCAATTCCTGCCCGGGTCAGCCCTTCGCTCATAATGAACATCGCCCAGACAGTAATGACGGCCGGGTTACTGAAACCGCTGACGGCTTCTGTCGGTGAAACCAACCCCAGCAGCGCAAGCGCACACAGGATAAACAGCGCAACCACATCCATCCGCAGCCATTCTGTCACAAACAACAGCAGAGCTGTCATCAGCAGCAACAGAACCAGCGCGATTTCCAGCGTCATAACGGCCACACCAGCAATAATACTGGCAGGCTCACCAGCACAACCAGTACATCCAGAGGCAACCCCATCCGCCAGTAATCACCAAATCTGAAACCGCCGGGCCCGAGGATCAGTGTGTTATTCTGGTGGCCAATCGGCGTTAAAAAAGCGCAGGAAGCCCCGACTGCCACAGCCATTAAAAAGGTGTCGGGATTAACGCCAAGCTGGTTGGCTGCACCTAGCGCTATCGGCGCCATGACGGCAGCCGTTGCTGCATTATTCATTAAATCGGTCAGAATAAGGGTGGTGATCAGAATAACCGCCAGGCCGATCACAGCATTGCCCTGAGCAAGCGTGTTGAGTAGCGCGCTGGCAATCAGGCCGGCGGCGCCGGTGTTCTGCATAGCGCCAGCAACCGGCAACAGACAGGCAAGCAACACAACGACCGGCCAGTCAATAGATTCATAGACCAAGCGCCAGGGGATAGTACGAAGCGCCATTGATGCCAGTACCCCGGCTGCAAAGGATACCGCCGCAGGCAAAATACCCAACGCAGCCAAAGCAACAGCCAGCACCATGATGACGGTTGCCATAATGGCATTATGTTTGTCTGGAATACGCAGCTCACGTTCAGCCAGTGGCACACAGCCTGTGCTATTGGCAAAATCCTGCAGCACATCCGGCGCCCCTTGCATCAGCAGTAAATCACCGGCCCGAAGCCGCATTGAGCGTAGCCGGGCCATTGAGCGCCGGCCATGGCGTGACACGGCCAGCAGGTTAATACTGTAACGGGTGCGCAACAACATGTCGGTGGCGGAGCGGTTAACTAAACTTGAAGAGGGTAAAATGGCCAATTCCAGCAGCACAATCTCGTCAGACTTTCGCTCTTTCTCCGGAATTTTCTTAGCAATCTCTGCGGCGTCCTCAGTTGTATCCGCAGAGCTGGCGCCAACACTCTGGGCTTTGTCGTTTGCTTTTTTTGCATCTTTACTACGCTGCCTGTCATTATCCGTGTCTTTTGTTTCCTTTGTTTTACCGTCACTGTCCGCCTTGGTTTCTTCCTCTGTTTTAGATTCTGTCTTCGGTTTTGCGTGCGCCAGTACCAGCCCTAAATCAGACAGCACTTTTGTTAAGGCATCGGCCTCCGCCTCGATAATCAGAATATCAAGTGCCCGCAGATAACGGCCTGAATGAGGCGCGTTGACCCGAAAGTCATTACGGATAAGACCCACAACCTGTGCATCAGCATCATCCAGCACAGCCTCAACTTCGCGCAGTTTCATGCCATCAGCTTTGCTACCTTCGGGAATTTTAACTTCGGTGATATAAGCGCCGGTTTCAAATCCTTCAGTACCGGCTTGTTTGCGCCTGGGTACCAGCCGCCAGCCAATAAAAATAATAAACAGCAGGCCAACCGCAGTCAGAGAGGCACCGACAGGGGTAAAGTCGAACATATTGAAACCCTGCATGCCTTCGGAACGACGAATACCGGAAATGATCAGGTTAGGTGGGGTACCAATTAACGTCGTGGTGCCGCCAAGAATAGACGCGAACGACAAGGGCATCAGTACCTGGCCGGGAGACAGCTTTAACCGGTTGGCCAGCTGTATTGCTACCGGCATCAGCAACGCCAGCGCTCCCACATTGTTCATAAAGCCCGACAGCAGTGCTGCCAGCACAGTTAAGGCGGCAATACTGACCGTCGGGCCTGCTTTAGCCGGTAACACAGACCGGGTTAACACATCCACTGCGCCCGAGCTTTGCAACGCCCTGCTGAGCACCAAGACACAAGCTACGGTTATCACCGCAGGATGACCAAACCCTTTAAAAGCGGTTTCTGCTTCAATCAGTCCGGTAAAAACACAGGCCAGTAGGGCGCCGAGCGCAACCATGTCATGTCGCCAGCGACCCCACAGAAACATAGCAACCGTGACCAGTAAAATAAGGATAATGATGCTTTGCTGCACGGTCATAAACGCCCTTTCTTTTATAAGTTAACGTTTTAAAAGTAGCTGCAGCAGGCGTTTGCTGCAATCTGGCTACTACAACCGAGGCTGGAACCGTGCTGCATCAATAATGGCCCATAAATGCGCGATAGCTGCAATAATGGCGGGGATAATCAACCACCACAGGGCATAACCGACCACACAGATCACAAAAAACAGCAAAGCAGCTAATACCCTGCCCTGCACCAGCTGCCCTAAGCCTGGTATAAAAATATTACACAACGCCGCGATTACATTTCCTCCGGAACCTTGTCCTGGCATGGTCATCTCCTTTTTTACATTACGGGTTAATTACAATGGGCAAACTGCCGTTGTCTATTGTTTAAGGGTAGCAATAAATTGTTGTGATTCGCGAATTGCTTTGTTCATATTATTGATAAGTTTCGTGATATCCCGCTCAATACTGGCAAACTCATCACGAAGCGCGCCAATCGCCTGGGCATTCAGATTATGCTTTAAGTACAGACTGTTATCCCTAAGGCTATCCAGCACCGGTGCCATTGAACTTTCTGCCTGTCGCATGGTGCTGATCAATTGCTGGTATTGGCGCTGGGTTGCTCTTAGCTTGGCAGCACTTTCCTGCTTTAGTTTGGTGCTGGTATACATGTCCAGCTCTTCCTGCCATTCATCAAACAGGGCTTCTGCCACATCTTCAATGCTGTTTATCCGCTCTGACACTAATGCTGCCGCTTCACTGCAATCCTGATACTGTTCATGGGTTTGCTCATATTGTTTCTGTAAATCACCACCATCAAATTTAATCAGAGTACTAAACTGGGCCAGGGCCGATTTAAACTCCTGCTGAGCTTCCTGCTGGGCAGCCTGGGCTTTATTAACCCGTTCGGCCAGAATGTCTCTTTTATGAACACCTACTTTCTCCATGGTGGAGTAATAGGCGCTCTGGCAAGCTGTCACTAACAACAATGACAAGACTACAATGAGCGTACGCATCTAAGATTCCTTAAGTTGGTAAAAGCCAGACAGCGTTTTACAGTACCGACAATAGCAATTCGTTATCAGTTTACAACATAAATGCCGAAAAAATGTCGCAGATCAAGCTTTAAACCGGCTGCTGACGCTATTCTCCAGCCACAGTGTTTTAAAGGGAGTGTACTTTGCTAAAACAGCTTTTCGGTATAGCCCGGGTTAACTTTCTAAGCCTGACGCTGGTTTGTATAGCACTTGCCACAGCCACCAGCTGGCAGGCAGGCTATACGTTGTCACCTGGTTTGCTTATCCTGATTACGGCAGTGGGATTATGCGCTCATATCAGTGTCAATGCACTGAACGAATATCTCGATTTTAAATCCGGCCTGGATTTTCTTACGCTCCGCACGCCTTTCAGTGGTGGCAGTGGCACTCTGGTAACCGATCCTGCCGCCGCTAAACTGGCGCTGCTACTGGGTATTATCAGCATGCTACTGGTTATTGGCGGTGGCTTATATCTGAGCTACACCCTGAACTGGCAACCCTTGCTAATTGGATTACCCGGTGTGCTGCTGATTTATGGCTACACCAGGTATATCAATCGCTGGCCTTTGCTTTGCTTACTGGCACCGGGGCTTGGCTTTGGCATCTTTATGACACTGGGCAGTTACTGGATATTATCAGGCAGCATCAGCGCCACAGCCTGGCTGCTGGCGTTTATTATCACCCTGCTGGTCAGCAATTTATTACTATTAAACCAGTTTCCAGATGTCGAAGCAGACCGGCAGGTTGGCCGGCGCCATTTACCCATCGTGATTGGCCGCCGGCATAGCGCTGGCGTTTATACTGTGCAGTTGATGCTAAGTTATCTGATATTGATTTTAGGAGTACTTTCCGGAGGTTTACCCTGGCAATGTTTACTGGCGCTGTTAACTCTGGGCCTGGCAGCAAAGTTGCTGCCAGGCTTATTCCGCTTTGCTGACCAACCGCAGCAACTTGCGCCTTACCTGGCAATCAATGTGCTGCTGTCTCATCTTTATCC
>NZ_JAWVZF010000005.1:0-53831 GCF_033722355.1 Arsukibacterium sp.
CCGAGGCCGAATCATCCAGCAACCCTTTCATTTTTTTCAGATGATACAGCGCATTACCACCGTAAGAATCCAGTCTGCCGGGCGATTGCTGCCGGGCAGCAATCACGGGCTTAGCCACTTCATTCAGCCATTGATTAAACAGCTCTTCAAGCTGAGCAATTTCAGCAGTAGCGTCGGGTCTTAATGCTTTTAACCTGTTTGCAGTGTCAGTAAAGCGCTCTAATGCCTGATGATAAGGCCCTAAAAAATCCGACTTACCGGTAATAACGTACCCCCGCTCGCCGCTTTCAGCATTGAGCACCGCATTGAGCAGCATGTTGCGCAGCGCAATTGACATGACACTTTGCTGAACCTCCGTTGACTTAATCTCCAGCAGGCCAAGACTGCGATGCACCACATAGGATGACATACCAATCAGCATAACAGGCAGGATAAATCCGGCCATTAACTGGGCACGAAGCGGAATACGACGCCAGAATTTCCAGCCACCAGAGCGCTGATTCATAATAAAAGCCTAAACTAATTAACACGTTAAATATAGCTGATAACCCAGTTGCTGTCAGATACAGAATCGTTCGAGCTGCGATATGACTGCCAGAGCAAAGCAGCGGCCCGCTGCATAACAAAATGAGCAGCTGCCTGGCATTGAGTAAAGCCGCCTACTCTGCAACAATGCTGGTATTGCCGATACAGCCTGGATTCAACGTGTCACGATTCAAGTTTAAAGTTAGCAACTGCCTGTATTATCTGGCAATGTTTATCATGCTAAGTGCACCCGCCAGCGCCCAGTGGCACCGGCTGCCGTTTCAAACTATGGGCACTCAGGCCTATGTTGAGCTGTGGGCTGAAGACGATAATCTGGGCAAGGATTTGCTTATTGCCGTGCAGAATGAATTCGAACGGATTAATCAGCAAATGAGCCCTTACATTGCAAGCAGCGAGCTTAGCCTGCTAAACCGCGACGCCGCCAGCCGGCCGGTTACCGTTAGTAGCGAGCTTTACCAGTTATTACAGCAGGCAGAGCAGTTAGCGAAGCTCAGTGATGGTGCTTTTGATATCAGCTTTGCATCAGTTGGGTTTAGTTATGACTACCGGCAGCATATTAAACCGAGCGCAGAGCAACTGGATACTCAGCGGCCACTGATTAATTATCGGCATATAAAACTGCTGCCTGATAATCAGGTAAAGTTTGCTAAAGCTGGCGTTAAAATTGATTTGGGCGGCATAGCCAAAGGTCATGCCGTAGAGCAAGCCGTTGGTTTGCTGGCAAAAGCCGGTATTAAACATGCGCTGGTAACGGCCGGTGGTGATACCCGCCTGCTGGGCGATAAGCACGGCCGGCCCTGGCTGGTCGCGATTAAACACCCTCGTAAAAACGCAGATATCGTAGCGCAGTTGCCACTGACCGACAGTGCCATCAGCACCTCAGGTGATTATGAACGGTTTTTTATTGAAGACGGTGTGCGCTATCACCATATTTTAGACCCGAAAAGTGGCCAGAGCCCGTCCGGCCTGATGAGCGTAACGGTTATCGGGCCCGACGCCACCGCTACTGACGCTTTATCGACAACATTATTTGTTATGGGGCTTAAGCGCGGTATGGCGTTTATCGAGCAGCAGGCCGGATTTGAAGCCATTTTTATCAGCAGTGAACATCAGCTCTATTTTTCTTCCGGTCTGGCGCAATAATACCTGGTGTCGGGAACAGAGGCTTGCCGTCAGCGAAAAGCCCACTATACTGGTAAAACTGCTGAAAATTCAAACAACCAGATAAAACTCAGTAGTCAGAAGTCAGACTTTTTTATGACAGCGGAAACCTGATGCCAACAGCTGCGTTTAACTTTATTGTCCTTTTTCTGGCACTGTCAGCAATCTGGCAGCAGCACGCCGTCGCGTGTCAGCTCAGGCTGGGCGTTGAAACCCATTTCCCCCCGCATATTATTCAGAAAGAGCAGGGCTGGACCGGGCTTAGTATAGAATTAGTGCAGCGTCTGGCCAGAGAAATAGACTGTCAGGTTGTGCTGGTAGGCAGTCCGTGGCTGCGCTCTATGCGGCTGATTGAACAGGGTGAGCTTGATATCGTCAGCCATCTGACCTTCAGCCCCGAACGACAACAGATTTTTGCTTTTATCGGCCCGCATCACGTTGAGCAGATTTATCTGGTGGCCGATCCGACAGCTATTCCCAGCGTGACATCGATTGAGCAGCTGGCTGATGAAGTCGATCTTACTGCTATCGCCATGCTGGAAGGGGCATACTACGGAGAGGATTTTGCCAGACTGCAAACCCAGCCCGGTTTAAAACGACAGCTGGTTTATATCAGTAATAACCTTGATAAAATGGCGTTGTTAAATGCCGGCAGAGTCAATGCGGTACTGGAAGATATCTCCGTTCTGCGCTACTGGCAGAGTGAACACAGCACCACTGCAATACGCTACCAACCGCTACTGGCCATTCATAAAGGCCCGGTGTATTTTGGTTTTAATAAAAAAACCCTGTCAGATAAACAACTACAGCAGCTAAACAGTGCCTGGCTGAAACTGCACAGCAATGGCGAGCTGGCGGCTATTGTGGCCCATTATCAGCAACGTGATAATGCGCTACAGTTACCGCCTCCCCAGCCACAGCTATAATCGGCTAGACAATAGGCGCAAAGGCAGTCAGCCGGTCCTGGCTGGCAGCATTGCCCAAACCATGAAACGGTGCAACCTCAGCTAACCGGCCCTGCTCACCATGCAGGGCCAAATAATTAAGCATTACCGTCTGTACCAGTAAGTTAACATTGTTAGCCGCCATTGATGAGCCGGTTTCAACCGACGCATCCGGGCGCATAAAGCCAATTTGCTGATGCCGGGCCTGCTCTGCAGTACTGCCTCCCAACAGGGATGGCCGGCCGTTCGGGCTGTAGACCAGAATGGCAGAAGCAGCAGTGGACGAGTTATCTCCGGTCCACTCGCCTTTACCACGGCCATTTTCACTGTCGTCAATCCTGCCGTTACTGGCCACTGAACCATCTGAGTATAAGTAAATCATCAGCGGTTGGTTGCGTCTGGCGGCATATTCCAGACAAGCCCCAATACAGCGGCCGGCCCGTAAATCACGCAGCTCGCCGGTGCCGCGCTCGCCGGTATGATAATCATAACCTCCTATGGTCACAGTACCGGCACCGGCAAAACCATTTACCACCAGTTTCATCACTGAGGCTGTTTTACGAAACTCAGCATCGCCGTTAAATTCAGCACTACTGAAAATACCGCCATCACCGACAATATCCGGATCAGCCGCCGGGTCTAACGTGGCAGGGTTGCCAAAACGGTCGGCCAGATCAGCGCTTTTTACATAGCCGCAGCGCACCAGATCTTTAATCACCGCATCGCGGCTGATACCTGTGTTAACGCTGGCCAGCTTACTATCACTTAAACGCTGGATAGATTCCATTACCGCCACGGCATCATCCTGATTTAACAGCCCGAATAAATCGCCGACATCAACCAATCCCGTGACATCACTTGGCCGGTCAATTTTAGTTGGTCGCCATTCCGGGTTATAAAACTCAGCGGGGGCCATCGAATTAGCACCGGAATCCGAATTACGTGAGCCAATCAGCGGCATCAGCGAACCATTGGCACCGGCTTTGGCAATGGCAAACATTGGGTTATGCGGATTATTACCGGTGTCGTTTTCTGAGCGCGATGGAATAACAGCGCCATTGATCATCGCCTGAGTGGCCATGCTGGTCCGCTCAAGAATACCGGCCAGCATCTGCGAGTCACTATGAAACGCCAGCCCCAGCTGATCGTTGACAAAGCCCGCTACCGGATTGGCGGCATTAACTGCAGTAGGCACCATATCGGCTGGTAATCCCAGCTTACTGTAGCCCTGGGTAGACAGAAAATCGAGCTGGCCCCCGGCACCGCCCACCAGAATATTTGAACCGGCGATATTAGCACCGCCGGCTAAATCGAAACAGATAAACGGAATTTTACCGGCGCCCTCGACATTAATACCGCATTGATTCTTCAATAACTCCAGATCAGGCGATAAATCAGCAAAGGCCTTGGTCGGATTGGCAAACAAACTGAATACCGAACCCGTGGTCAGAATGCCCGCCCCGACACTCAGGCCGCAGGCAATAAAGTCGCGCCGGCTTATCGGCCGGCTATGGCAGGCGTGTAGCAGGGGCGCATCCGGGTGTAACGCTTTTTTTAATTTCATCACTGAGCTCCTTGGTATACCAGCATTAGTACACCAGCATCTGGGCACTGGCCAGCACAGCGGTGCAGGCTGCTTTGGCAATAGTCTGAGTGCGCTGGCTATCACAGCTACCATTGCACTGACTCAGACGGTCTATCAGATTATTCAATTCAGTCCTGGCTGCATTGCTATTGAGCGCTGTCGCCGGTTGCAGTGGTGCAAACCGGGTCAGTAACGGACTGATTAACGCATCACGGTTAGCCGGGCTGAGTGTGTCAGCGGGGTCAGCAGCAAAGTTGATACCCGGAAACCATGCACTGCGCAGTGCAGTATTGCTGATCGCAGCGTTACAATAAGCAATTCCCAGCTGGGTAATCGCCATTTGCTGGGCAGATATAAAAGTTTCAATATCACTCACTGCCGGTAACTGGCGGGTAATAGTCTGGTAAGTCGTCAACACAGCCGGTGAGGCCTGGGATATGCCGGTCAGCTGACTCATACTGGCATGAATAGCAGCAAAAGGCCGGATGCCGATATCGCTGCTGCTTGAATTAGCCTGGCTGATTTGCTGCAGCGGGAATGCCGGCTGTGAGCGGACATTGCTGTACTGGCCTATCCGGCCAAACGACAGGAAAAACTCGTCGCTGGCAGCACCGGCCTCAGCCGCAATAATGGTGCCAAGTGCGGACATCGGCACGGCTTCAGCAAGCGCTGTACCGCTGTCGAAGCTGAAATCCTGCCGGATCCAGGCCTGGCCTGACGTTACTTCACGGCCATTGATCGCCAGGGCCATGTCGCTAATGGTTAAATCAGCTGGCAAAGTCGCACCCTCCAGATTAATCAGGTAGGGCTGGCTGAACAAATAGGAGTAATTATCAAACTGCGCCACTTCAAATACCACGTAGGTTTGTGGCAGATCAATTAAGTGGCCGATAGCGAACGGCAGGTAAAATTTCTGGCCCACCCCGATACTGAAATTCTGGGCAACCTGGTCCGGGGTCAGTGCCCGGTTATGAATGGCCAGCAAGCGGATACTACCCTGCCATTGCCGGCTGCCATCGGCTTCATTGCCCAGCATCAGCGCAAAACTGCGATCCCAGTTACTTATTGCGGCAGGTTCACCCTGCACTCCGCTGTCCTCGCCATTTACGTAAATGCGCTGACCGTTAACCGGATCCTGGGTCAGCACCACATGTTGCAGGCTGGCCTGCAGCAACTCATCGGCATCGGCGGTACTCAGTGCCGGCATACCGGCAAAGTCACTATTGGCCCGGCGTAATAAGAAGTCGTAATTGTACTGGGTCTGGCCAAGGGTAAAATTACGGCTGATAGCACTGCCGGCGTAACTGACTATTGCTGCCGGTCCTTCCTGAATGACGTTAGCCGGAATAACCCAGGCTTCAATGGTCATTTCACCGGTGGCACTGATCAGTTCGGTCAGTTTGGCGCTACTTTGGGTCGACGCCTGGGCGCGGCCGCTGTTAATCTGCAGCCCCCATCCTGTCAGCCAGGCAAAATCGCCCTGCAAGGTTAAGTTTGCTGCTGGTTCAACCCCAGAGGTGTCAAAAGCCTGATTGCCCTCACCTTCCTTAAACTGATAAAACGCGATCTGGTTGCTTTCATACCGGCCGCCACTGGAGGCCACGACACCATCTGCCAGGCGCAGCGCTTTTGACGGCACCAGTTGCGGATCTAACTCAGTAGCCGGTACCGCATCGCTTATTGCGACAATAGCCGCCAGCATAACCGCCGCATCATTGCTGCAATCTGACCAGCAATTATGAAACTCACCACCTAGGCGGGCCACCAACCGCGACAGCTCTGGCCGGTCCAGATTAATCAAATTGCGACTGGCCTGATATGCCGCATCGATATCGCTGGCGGCAAAAAACGGCGCCTGGGCGACACTGGCATCCGGAGCATGACAGCCGGCACAGTGCTGCTGGACCAGCGGGTAAACCTCAGCGGCGAATAGCGCAGAACTTTCCGGTAATGCTTTACTGGCTCCGGGATCACGGATAACCGGTGCAACCAGGGTAACAGCGGCCTGCTCAGCACCTGAATTATTGCCCCAGTTTCTAAGCCACTGGCTAATCGTGTCGGCGCAGGCAGTATTGCTGCTCAGCCAGCAGTTGTGACCACCAGCCACTTTTTGCACGATGGCCGATTGCGTCGGATCAGCCAGGTTTACCAGAGGCATAGCCGCAGCGTAAGCCAGGTTAATATCATCACGGCGCACAAAAAACGGTGCGGTGTTGCCCTGCTGATGACAACTGCCACAGCGGTTATCGGCTACCAGATTGTCCCACAGGTTTAACTTAAATTGCTGTACATCGGCAGTCTGTGGGGCCGGACCATTGTAATTATTCGAATTATCCTGCACCGGCGGCGGCGGGTTTTGCTCTACTTCTGTGCCACCACAGGCCGTCAACATGATACTCAGCACAACCAGAAGCAATAGTCTCATGGTTACTCTCCCATACAGTAAGTGGCAGTGTCGGCAAACACCTGCTTTAAGTTATAACCGCTCTGACTGAACCGCTCGCTGCTTTGCTGAATGAGGTTAACATCGGCCAGCGTTTCCGGGGGCCGCAGGCAGGTGGTCTGGAATGCTTTTTTCACCTGACACTGAGCAAAGGCAACAGAATGCGCCAGCTCCTGCCCTAAACTTTTTGCGCCATAGCCCTCACCGGGTAAACTGCTATCCCAGCCAAGCGCCTGATTGCGGCCCTCACGCCAGTAATTTTGCCAGTGATCATTTTCTGTTTTATAGCCAAACGGAAAGTTGCCCGCGTTAATATGGTATTTTGGCTGCACCCGGCTGCCAGTCTGGCTGTTACTGGTGCCACTTTGCTGATAAAACAGCCTGCCGTTGTCCCCATTTTCATCGCTGAACTGGTAATCGTAATAAGCAAAGGCCTGTGCTAACGGATCCATACCGGCATGACAGCCGATACAGCGGTTGTGAAATATCCGGCTGTCCCCGCCGGGGCTGCGGCTGACATCCTGGCGAATGCGGTCTGCCGGGGTACTGGTATCTTTTAATGGTTCCAGATCGGTACACAGCTGGCTCATTAAAGTAAAACGCAACATCGCACGATTGGTACCCAGATAGAAAAACGCTTTGGCGCCGGCCCGGCTGGTCATTACACCGGCGCTGGCTTCAAAGGGGATACCCAGTAAACTGCTTTGGGATCTGGGCTCCAGATGTTGCTGCAAGTCGATTCCCTGCTGGTCAAGCGCCAGATAATGGGCATTATTGTCAGCGGCATAAGGCGGCAAGCCTAAGCTGTCTGCCCCGACATACAATACGTCAGTTTGCAGGATCTGCCGGAAATCAGCATTATCTCTGACCAGACCAATAATGGTGGCACTGTAGTCGTTTAACGGCTCAAAAATATCCTGGTCACGATTGGTGGCAGGCGTGGCAAACAGTTTCAGCGTGGTCCGGTAAAAGTCCGGGTGTTGCATTGCCAGTTCTGCTGCAGCCTGCGCATTACCCTGGCCGATTAAATCAGCCATCTGTTGCAGTGTTGCTGCATCCGCAGGCACGCCGGTCAGGCGGTCATGCAACCGGGTTGCCTGCTCCAGCGGGCCGGCGGCGAGCATGCCACTGAACCCTGCAGCAACGGCAACCGTCAGCAGGCGGGTCGCCAGCAGCTTAATATTGCTTTGCATATCTCTCTCCTGCCCGGCTAGCCGGGTAAAAACGCTATAGTCCACTTCGAACGGGTCGGCAGCACATCTGCCGCACCGAAATTCACGGCCTGCAGGCGCAGTGTCAATTGCCGCTCCAGCCGTTCATCTTTTAATTCACTCTCGACAATACTAACCTGTTGCAAGCTGCCATCCGGGTTAATAACCAGTTCAAACACGACTTTGCCCTTAAGCAGCGGATTGGCCCGCAGCGCCCGGTTGTAAAGGGTGTACAGGCTGCTTTTATTGGCTTCCAGCGTCTGGCGGATACTGGCTTCGGAGCGTCCGCCCTGGTTAGCGGCGTCATTGCTGGCGTTGCCGGTGCTATTAGCAGACACCGGGGCAGCTGACGCCAGACCGCGCAGCTCTGCCTCGGCCAGCTCGGTACTCGCAGCCCGGTTCAGATCAGCCCTTGCCACATCGGCACTGACCGCTGCCGCCGCTTTGGCGGCTGTTTTAGCCAGCTCAGGGTTGCTGATCCGCTCAGGCTCGACGGTCGCAGCACGTTGCTGGCCCTCCCGCTGCAATTGTGGTGCCTGCTGATTAACGGTAAAAGTCTGGCGCAACGCGGCCAGCTCATCCTGCATTGCCAGCAGGCCTGCCTGCTGTGCCGTTGCCCGTGCCTGCTCCGGGGTGACGGTTCTGGCTTCTACGACCTGCGGCTCAGGTTCAGGTTCCGGTTCCGGCGCGGGTTCAGGCTCCGGCTCGGGCAGTGCGATGGGCTCCGGCGGGGTAATGTCCCGCTGCTCCAGCATTACCCTGGCCAACTGCGGCGGTAACTGTTCTTGTTGTTGCCGGCTGCGTTCAGGTACCTGATACAGCGGTACTGCAATCGACAGCAACAGCAGTAACACCAGACCGCCGATAACTGCCCTGCTGAAAAACTGATCTTCCTGCTGCCAGCCTGTGCCAGCTTGCCAGCTTAGCGTCGTCATGGCGTTGCCTCCAGGGCGCTGCTGCGCTGCTCTACTGCCAGCGATACATCCCGGTACTCGGTGGCGGCACTTATCGCCATCAGTCGCCGCAACACAGCATACGGCGTTGTGGCATCGGCCAGAATCGTCAGCGGCCGGCCCAGAGCCTGCTGCTCAGCCGGCAATGGTGCGGCGCGCCCTGCCAGATAGGTCAGTTCCTGCTGCACCGCTGTTGCCAGCGGCTCCTGCCATTGCTCGGGTGGCTGCTGCCAGTCGCCCCGCCATACCGCTTTGCCCTGCACTAATACGCCGTTAGCGGTTACGGTTAACAATACCTGCTCCCGCGGTAATTGCTCTGACACAGACTGAGGCAACCGCATCTCTTTATTACTGGGCAATACCACCACATCAGACTGATTAACCATCAGGAAAAACACTAAAATGGTAAAAATATCCATCAGTGCAACCAGGTTCAGCTTCGAGCTTTGGGCCAGCCGCTGATTTTGCTTGACCATTCGTCTGGCACGAAATGATTGTTTCATTCAGGCCCCTCGCTCACTGCATCCGGTAACTGACCAAGCGAAATCACCGGGAATAATTCTGCATCGACCACCGAGGCCGCTACCACGGTTTTAAAAGCCCGAACCGTATCCATGGCGCTGACCAGGGTCTGGTAATCGAGCGTTTCCGGCGCCAGAATAGTGATATCCCGCTTGGTTATATTTTGCTGCTGCCAGGTGAGCTTCAGGTCCTGCAAAAAAGCTGATAAAGCGATAAAATCTGGCTGGCCCTGCTCGTTATGGGCGAATTCACGTAACAGCTGGCCTGCCGGATAATTCAGCCTTAACTGATCTGGCCGTAATTCCAGTTCCAGAATTTGCGGTTCATCCTGCTCCTGCTGCAGCAGTTGCTCGGTTTGCGGTGGCAATTGAATGTTCAGCACCCTAATCTGGGTAAATACCAGGCTTAACAACAATACCGGTACCAATACGATCATCAGATTCATAAAGGAGGTAATGTCGAGTTCAGCCTCATTCAGGCTGACTTTATGCTTTCTGATCATCCCGGCCACCCGTAAAACGTTGTCCGATACTGTTCATTAATTTGATGCCCGCCATTTCCATGGTATCGACAATGCTGGCTGTTTTGCTTTGCAGCAGCGCATGGACAAATACCAGCGGAATCGCCGTCATCAGACCAAAAGCCGTGGTATTCATTGCCACGGAGATACTGGATGACAATAAGCTGGCTTTTTCGGAAGGGTCGGCATTAGCGACCGCTGAGAATGCGGCGATTAAACCAACAATAGTGCCAAGCAAACCTAGCAAAGTGGCGACATTGGCCAGCGTGGCCAGAAAAGGGGTGCGTTTTTGCAGGCGCAGGCTGTATTCCAGCACGACTTCCTCCATCGCATATTCCATATCTTCGCGCCGGTGCGACGACGTTAGCCGGTTAACCCCACTGGCCAGCATCAGGCTAAGTGGTGTCTGATCTTTATCAGCGTACTGCACAATAGCCTGGGTATCTGCTGTGGCAATAGCCGGTTGCAGCTGACGATAGGCCCGCTGATTACTGGCGTAAACGGAACGGAGAAACCACCAACGTTCAATGGTGATGGCGATCCCTAAAATCAGAATAAAAGCGATAGGGAAAATAAAGTAGCCCCCTTCCTGCAAAAACCGCACTATGCTATTGACGAAATCCATGCTGTAAACCTCTTAATTATTTTCTGTTGATACGGTACCGGCAGGTTGCTGCTGGAGCGACTGTGCCTCGATAAAACGGAGAAACTGCTGGCGGTCCAGCGGTTGTATTGGCTCTGGGGGCACCTGAATGTCGGGGGCCGGGATCCGGATCTGGGCAATACTGTCCTGCCATGGCAGCACATATAACGTTCGGGGTTGCTGCTGATTACCACTGATCGTCGTGCTGATATTAACCTCTACGGCTGGCCGGCTGGCAGCAGACGGCATTTGTGATGGCGCCGGCTGCGGCGGTTGAGCTGCAGCATCGGTGACCTGCTGTGCCTGACTGGTGCTCATCAGCAATAAACACAGGGCGCAACTGCCCGTTCTGATCCACTTCATTAGTTACTCCTGCTGCTCCAGCAAACGCAACCAGGCTTCTGCCATAGGGTCGCCGGTAAGCTTTTGATATTGCTGATAGTGATGCCGGGCCTGTTCTGGCTGCGCCAGATACAGCTCATATAAAAACCCGAGATTCTTATGAGCACTGGCAAAATCACTGCGCTGGGCTAAGGCCTCAAGCCAGTAGCGTCTTGCCTGGTTAAAATTGCCTTGCTGGCGGGCAATAACCCCCAGTAAATTTGCCGCTTCAACATAATCTGGCCGGCGTTCCAGCAGCGGCGTCAGGGTCCGGAGCGCCTGTTCAGTTTGCTGCAGCTGCCAGTAAGCCACCGCCAGATTGTAATGAATACCCGGTGCGTCCGGCAGCTGCTGGGCCAACGGTTCAAGCAGGGTAATCGCCTGGCGGTAATCGTTCTTTCGCAGTGACTGCTTGGCCTGCTCAAACTGTTGCGCTAGTTCCGGTTGCAACTCAGGTTTTGGCGTAACCGGGGCAGTTAAACCAGGTTCAGTAACCGGCACTGTGATCTGACCGGGTGAGTGCTGTTGCTCAGAAAGGTGCTCTGCAGGCTGTTGTTGCGGTTCGGCACGAGAAGTCATCTGGTCAGCAGCCTCAGGAGCAGCATCCGGTGCGCTTAACTGCGCACAATGACTGAGCGATAACAGCAGCACCAGCGCCGTGCCCCCTCTTAATAACAGCTGGCTGGCCAGCAACAGGTGAGACCTGAACCGGCAGTTAGTAAGCTTCATCAGCAAGCTCCAGGTAAACCGCGGGTTTACGGTAACGGGCCGGCGATAACTCAGCCAGCTTGTGAAAACTCTCAGCAACCCATTTGTCATACAGTGGCTGACTGACCAGCGCTGCATTTTGCTGGTATATTTCAATGGCCAGCTCTTCAAACGGGTAAGCCTGCTCTTCGAGCAGCAACTCGTATTGTTCCAGCGCCAACGCATCCAGCCCTTTGGGTCGTTCAGAATTTAGCAGTGCCGCCGCCATCTGCTGATACAGTTCGCCAATCTGGTACTGAGCCTGACTATAAAAATCGGCAACCTGCCAGCTCATACTGGTTTGCAGCAATTTTATCGCCGTTGTCATATGGGTTTGCTTTTTCTTTAAATTGTCACGCAGTGGCTGGCGTAAAGTAACACCGTTAAATAACGTACTGTTATGCAGCCCCAGTTGTAATGCCGCATCAGCGGCCAGATACCGGCTGCGCTCAGTGCCATCTTGTTGCTGGCTGGCCAGCTGTTGTTCGGCGTTAACAATACGCTGGTACCAGAAATTACGCCGGCTGAGATCATGCTGCGCCTGATACAGCTCAACCAGCCTGGCGCGCGCTTCCTGTGCCGGCAAATGAGGCTCTGGGTACTGATTAGCATAGCTGCGGTAGGCCAGACGGGCGGCGTCAACGTTACCGGCCTGCCAGTAGTAATCTGCTGCTTTGTATAACAGCGCCTGCTGCTGCGCTCCCGCGTCAAGCGCGGCGACCTGCTGGCTGAGTAAGTCAGCAGCACTTTGCCAGTCTGCTAATTGCTCATAGCTGCTTAACAGCGCACTGCGGATGGCCGGCAGTTCCGCACTGTCCGGATAACGAGACTGATAAGTCTGCATCAGGCTGATGGCTTGGGGATACTGCTGTTCTGCCAGCAGCAGGCTGATTTGCTGGTAAGCTGCGCTTTGATGATACTCCGACTCTGGCAATGCTAATAACCGCTCTATATGCTGCAACTGCTCAGCGGCAGAAATACCGCCTTGCTGCGCCTGCTGATATACCGCCGAAGCCAGTTGGGTACGAAGTAAGCGCTCTCTGGCAGCCCCAGCGCTGCCGTCGATGGCTATCGCGTTATCTGCAGCATAAATAGCCAGCAATTGCTGCAGACTCTGCTCTGCCCGGCTATAGTCCTGTTGCGCCAGCGCGGTCTGGCTGACAATAAACAACGCTTCGTTCACCAGTTGCCGGTTAGTCAGTTCCGGGTGCGGCCAGTCGATGACGCGCCGGGCATAGTCTGCCACGTCGCTGTAGGCTTTTTGCTGATAAATGTCTGACAGTTGATTCAGGGCAACCTGCTGCGCCGCCTCGTGGCGACTGTGCCAGCGGACAAACTGCTGCTGTTGCTGCCACCAGTTATCCTTTGCTGCGCGGCTGGCATTATCGGCTTTAGCCAACGCTTCACTTAATAACAAGGCGCGGTAAGCAGCCTGCTCGGCAGTAAAGCTCTGTGCATTAAGCGCCGTCGTCGGGTAACCGAGCTGCTGATAGGCAGCAAGTGCCGCCTGTTGCTCACCACTTTCTGCCAGCGCTTCTGCCAGCAGATAACGGATATCATCCGGCCAGAGCAGGCTGTCTTGCCGCTCAACCTCTGATAACAATGGCTGCACCATCAATAATTGCTGCCAGTAGCGGACCAACTGACCAAACAGTGCGGGTTTGGCACTGCCGCTGGCCTGACGGGCCAGCTGATAACCTTTGCGGCCAAAATAATCCAGGTATTGTGCCAGCTGCGGTGCCAGCTCTGCCTGTTCGGCTGGCCGGGCTTGCTGCCAGAAAGCGCTGGCCGGACCAAACCGGTCGATAAAGCCCTGTTGCGCCTGCTGTGCTGCGTCAGCTTCGGCGTAATCCAGATGGTGCTGTATCAGCTGCAGTTGCATCCGGCCCGCTTCCACAGCCAGCGGCTGGTCAGCAATAAACGTGCGGTAAGTGTCAAGCGCGGCCTGATCCAGCTCTTTCTCAAATAAAAAACCCGCCAGTGCCTGATATAACGCCGCCTGATAGGCAACCGGCCGCTGCTGTGGCGGACCGTCGCGATAAGCAGCCCGCTGCAGCAGTGCCAGCAGGCTTGCCGCCTGCTGCTGATAACTGAGCGAGATGCTCAGTATCCTTGTCAGCTCCTCGCGCAGACTTTGCTGCTGATCAGCTATCAGCCGTTGGTGATAGGTCAGATCCAGTGCCTGTAAGAAAGCATCATCGGCCAGCGCATATTGCTGCAACTGGAAATGACTCCAGCCGGACATATACAACGCATGCTGACTGAGCTCCGGCCCGGCCAGCATCAGCACCTGTTCAAACGCAGCTAAGGCTTGTAAATAGTCGCTCTGGCTGTAATAAATATCGCCGATGCGAAACCATAATTCAGCAGCAAACCCGCTTTGTGGATATTGCCTGAGCAGCGCCTGCATCTGTTGCTGAGCCGCCTGACTGTCCCCAATCAAGTCAAGCGCCCGGGCCAGCTGATAATGGATCAGTTCGTTATTGGGGTCCTCTGGAAACTGCGCCAGCAAAGCACGGTATTCCGCAATTAACTTCAGCAGCGCCTGTCGCTCAGCGGCCGGTGTCAACTCGGCTAATTCCAGCTCCCGGGTATTAAGCTGCGATAAGCGGTAAAGCACTTTTTGTCTTACCGTCGCTGCCGGCGCCATTGCTAATAATTGCTGATACACCTGCTGCAGCTGAATGGCAGTTACCGGCCCGGACTCAGGCAGCGCCGCCTGGTTAAACGGAGCCAGTTCGGCCAGTGTCGGGCGGCGAACCATTTTATCGGGCGCACTGCCACAGCCTGCTAACAACGAAAAAACCAGGAAAGGGGGCAGCTTGCTAAACATCAGATGGCGCATTAGTGGCCCTCCTGTGAGGTCAGCAATAGCTGTTCCATCACCCTGGCAATGGCCTGGGTATTTAACCGGCGCAATTCAAGAAGTTGCTCACGCTCAGCCTGCTGTAGCTGGGCCAGGCTGCTATTAAGCCGGGCCAGCATCTGTTGCTGCTCGGTGGCCAGCATCCGCGCAAAGCGGCTTTCCCGGTCAGTCAGGGTCGCCAGTTGCTGCTGTTGCAGCAGTAAGCGTTCGGTTTTGCCATCCAGTTGGGTTAACCGCGCTAGCGCCTGCTCAATGTCAGTCAGCTCTGCAGTCAGTTGCTGCTGCTGTTTACTCAGTTGCCAGTGTCGCTCAGCACGGTTGTACTGATAATGCCACTGCAAAATGCCCGTCAGCCGCTCTAGCCGTACCCTGGCGGAACTGACATCGCGGCCGGCCGCAGTCAGTGCCTCGACCCGCTGTTGCGCCTTGCTTATCGTAGTTTGCCACCTGGCAAAATCCTGTTCAGCTGGATCCAGCCACAATTGCTGGGCCATTGGTTGCGATTTGGCAGCCGCTATCTGGCTGCTCAGCTGCTCGGCCTGCCATTGCAACGCTTGCTGGCGCGCGGTTAAGCCCGGCAGTGCCGTGTCCAGTAATTGCCGTTGCTGGGCAAGTTTGAAGCGGACAACCTCAGCGAGATTTTCCAGCCGGTTTAACCGTTGTTGCTGCAGTTGCTGCAATTGCTGTAAGCCTTGCAGCTGACTGCTCATATGAAACAGTGCTGGCTGCTGACGAAGCTGATAACGCTGCCAGCCAGTGAGTGTGTCAGATTTTGCCAGCGCCGTCAGGTTAACCGGTCGGGCATGCTCACTGTTATCAGCCAACTGCTGCTGATAATACTGATCCGCCCAGCGATATGCCGCCAACGCATCCTGCTGAGCCAGCGCACGCTCAAACTGATTACCCAGCTGGTGCGCTGCCAGCCAGCTGGCGACGGCATAGGGATAACGGGCAATCAGCTGCTGCAATACGGCCAATAGTGTGGGAATTTGCCGGTTTTCTGTCAGGATGTCCCGATACAATGTCATCGCAGCCAGAGTCAGTACGCTGTTACTGGCAAAATTGCGCAGTACCCGCTGGGCATCAGCCCATTGCCCTTGATCCACCAGCAATCCCGCCTGTAATAATTGCAGATAATCGGCAAGTGCCTGACGCTCCGTATTATCATTCAGTAACGGCGCTGGCCCGCCCCAGCTGAATAACTGTGACCAGAAACCGGTTTGCTGCGGTGGCTGTAATTCGTTATTCAGCTTTGCCAGTAACGATAACGCCTGCTCAGGTTGCTGTTGCTGGCGTAAAGCCAGAATGTGATTGATCACCACATAAGGTAATTCACGTTGCCCGGCAAGCCGGTCAAATACCTCTGGATCAGTTGTCTGGCTGGCCGGCCAGTTCAGTAACTGTTTTAGCAGCTCTGCCTCGCCAGCCAGTTCGGCCAGCGGTGGGCTTAACTGGTTCAGATACCGGGTCGCCGCCGTATTTTGCTGCTGCTCAAGCAAATAACGGCTGTACTGCAGGAGCGCAATATTACGCAACTGGCGTGGCAGCGTGCCGCCGAGCGATTGTTCGTCCAGCAGCGTCTTCAGCAATGCTGCTGTGGCAAAGGGCATATCCAGCTGTAATAAAAGGCCGGCTGTCAGCAGACTGGCTTTTGCCGGGTCTTGCGGTGCCAGTGATAACTGCAGCAGGGCCTGATAATAATCATCCTGATAAAAATGCCAGGCGGCCAGGCGGTACTGTTTCTCGGTGCGCGCAAGCGGCTCAGCGACAGCAGCTAGTGTCAGGCCGCTGCCCAACAGTAACGCAAGCAGCCGGGCTGACAGGGTTTTGCTCAATTGCCCGACCATACTTCCACACTGAAATCAGGTTGATAATCAGCACTGCTGTCTGCAATTTTCAGCTCCAGCAATACGGCTTCATCTGCTTTGGTAAAACGGTGGCTGACGGCCCGCCGGTAGTCACGATCATCCGGACCTTTTCCGACAAAGACTGCCGTTAAGGTATGTTCACCGGCCCGGATATTGCCCTTGTAAAACGGCTGTATGGCACCACGCTGCAAGCCTTCGCGCTCACTGCTGGTATAAAGGTGGGCAGCCACCGGCTTATCATTCAGCTTTAACTGAATACTGTCCAGCTGAAAAAAATGCCCGGCGTCAACAGACACATAGACCGCCAGTTGGGTTTGCGGGGGAAATAATAATTCTTCTTCCAGAATAAACAGCTCACGGTTCAGCGCAATAGCCTGCTGTTTTAACTGTTCAATTTGCTGTTGAGCTGATGAGTCGGTTGTTGCTGCACGGGCTGACAACGGTACCGTCAGCAACATAACGCTAAACAGTACGGAACTGACTAACTGACATCTCATGCGGCAACCTCATTAAAAATAAACACTGAAAAAAGCTCGGTAAACATTGGCAGTTAACCGATACAAGGGTTCAGCGCCCGGCTCTGCCCCCGTTACGGTAACATTACGAAAATTATTGTAATTAAAGCGGATATGATCCCACTCCAGGTTTAACTCCGGTTTGGCAGTGGGCCACCAGGCCCAGCTCGCGAACCGATAACTGGCACCGACGCCTACACTCAGGTTGTTAAAATCACTGAGCTCTTTGTCTCTGGCCATAAAATTCTGCTGGTTGGCAAAATCAAATAAATCCGCATAAAACGATGCCTGACCCTGCTGATACCAGCGCAGATGACTGTCCAGCACCCAGCGCTCGGCGAGCGGATGAACATATTCAAGTTCTGCGTCAAAGGCCCGGATATCCCAGCTATCCTGATAGTGCCGTAGTGATGCCGTCAGCGCGGCCCGGTACGGTAAATAAAACTTGTTAACCAGCCCCAGGGCAAAACTGTTGCGGGTATTGGGATAGCGCTCAAACTGATAGCCATAGCCAAGCTCAGCCATCGGATCACGATACCGTACACTGCGATACGGGTTATTCAAAAAGCCCTGTTCCATATCCACTTCCGCATTCAGCGCGCTGATCCAGCGGGTGGTCAGTACCTGTGTTACCCCAAAGCTGTAACTGTAACGGCGTAACTGCTCACTGAAACTGGCATCGCCGTTACGGCCAATCTCATCATCTCCTGCTGCAGCAGTCAGACTTAAGGTCGTCATGCCGCCAAACGTATCATGGGCGACACCCAGCGACACCGATTTAGCGTTGTAGTCATCTTCGTCGCTTTGTGCATAATTCACTGACAAAATGCTGTTACCTGTCAGATAATCGACGCCAAGCCTGCTCTCTATCCTGGTTTCACTGTAAGCAGATGCAGTTGCCACCACATCAATTGATGCCCCGGACACCGTATCAACATAATAGAAACCGGAAACAGAGACCTGCTCACCCACCTTACTGCGTAACATCAGCGCCGGGCCATCAATCGACACGCCACCGCCCTGGTAACTATGATGCATTAAGTCAATCCGGTTATCGGGCAGTACGGCGGCAACCAGCGAACTACTGAATGCCAACCCCGGCAGCGCAGCCAGCAGGCTCTTAATTACAGCCACAACCGCCTCCGCCACTGCCATCGGCGCCTTTGGCCGCTTCCCGTGAGTCTCTGACATGGGCACTATGCTGGATGGCCACCGGATGACGGCCAAAGGCCATTATCGGATCGGCAAGCTCGGCCCGTTCATAGGGTTTTACCCAGGGCTCAATACTGGCGCAGCCGGTCAGGCTGACAAACAGCAGAATAGCTGTCAGCGATTTAATTGCGCAGCAGGGTTTTAATATCATTTTCATATTTCTGCTCATAACCCGGCTTATAACCCCGATGGACACTGTGCACATTGCCGTCTTTATTTATGATGACTGTGGTCGGCATTGCCTGAACCTGATAACGTTCCGAGACACTGTTTTCAGTATCAAACAGGATGGGAAACTCAACCCGGGTCTTGCTCAGGTACTTCTGGGCTGCAGTGCTGTCTGCTTCGACATTAACGCCCCATATCTGGACACCCAATGGCTGATACTTGCTGGCCAGTTTATCCAGTGCCGGCATTTCCTGCAGACAAGGACCACACCAGCTGGCCCAGAAATTCAGCACTATGATGTCGCCCCGTTGCTCTGCCAGACGCAGATTAACGCCGGTTAACGCTTTGAGGGTAAAATCAGGCGCTGCTGCCTGTGATTCAGCGCTGGCATTGCGGACACTTAATGACAGCACAGTTAACAACAAACCTAATAACAGTGTTTTCATACAACTTTCCCGTTTATTAAAAATAGACCGCAAGGCCCAACGCCATACTCAGGTTATGGGTCGTTTTACTTTCCGCCAAAATTGTGGTTTCAAACACGTAATCATTAACCACTAAATCCAGTGCCAGCCAGTCGGTCAGATACAGCCTGAACTGACTGCCAAATTTGACGGCAAAAACAGTGTCACCGGCAAAATCAACATTGCCAGCGCCAGCAAACAACGACCACCCGGTGTTAATTGCATAATCACTGCCCAGATATACCTCCCCTGGCAACAACACATAGCCAAGCTCTGCGCCATAGAACTGCCATTGCCGCTCATCATCGGTTAACAGGGGCGCTGCGCCACTTAGCCGCTCGTATGAGGTCAGCCCGGCCTTTGCCAGGGCATACTCAGCGCTGACATAAAAATCTTCGTTAATGTGATAACTGAGTTGCACTGCAGCCAGGCCACTGTTACCAAAATCCTCTATCGCTAATGCCCCGCCACGCAGCGCAACAGCAAAATTCTCGGTATCCAGTCTGGCAGGTACCACGTCAGACTGAGTGATCTGCGGCTCAATCCGGGGGCTGTTTTGATTGGCCTGCAGCGCAACAGCAACCGGGCTTTGCCACAATAAAACACTGGCTAGAACGCCAGGCGTAATCCAATTAACCATGTATTCGTCTCTTCATTAACGTCGCGGTCGGTACTGACCAGCGCTCTGCGATAACGCAGATTAGCCTGAACCCGCCGGGTCAGCGGATAATTTACACCCAGCTCGATTGTTGCCAGCGGGCTTCGTCGTTCCGGGGTTTGCACCAGCACGGTTCTGGGGCGGGTCAGCAGTACTCCACCACCGAGCGCCATATAAGGTGACAGCTGCCAGTGCGGCCAGGGGCTGATACTCAGTTGCAGTAAATACTGCTGACTGCTGGCTTGCTGGCCACTGCCCTGCCCGGCGCTCAGTTCCAGCGCCACGACATCTGAAAACAGGTAACCGCCGCTTAACTGATAAAAACTGGTACCCGCGAAATCACCGGCAGCCAACCCCAGCTGCCAGCTTGTCACTGCTTGATCTGCCTGCCACAATTCGCCAACACTTTGCGCGCCGCCAACCTGATACAGATGTGTAAGCTCTGAGGCTGGTAACCATAATTCCTGCTGCCGGTAGCGCACTTTAATCCAGGCTGTTCGTTGCTTCAGCAATAGCAGGCTGTCATTATTCAGCGCAACCTGTACTATCGGATATCCCCGGCCAGGCCCGGTCCGAAGATCGATAAAGTCTTTCTGAACAACAACCTGCTGTCCCTCCAACCCACTTTGCTGTGCCAGAACCGGCGCAACCAGCAGCAGCCATAACAAGCCAAACCAGCGCATCTAGTCAAACTCCACGGCAAAAGGTGAGTTGTAATACTGGGCCCCCATATCAAGCCACTGGCTGATTAAACGCAGTTCCGCTGCCGACAAATATCCCTGATGGCTGCCGCCCTGACTGAACTGGCTGAAAAACCGCTGGCTGGCCAGCGCCCCGCCAACCCGCATGCTTGCCGGTATCGTGACTGCCACCATCACCGGTATCGGATTGCCATTTTCATCCAGGATCAATTCGCCATTGGCATCGCGTAAAAACACCAGGTTGCCATCAGCATCGACTTGCTGCACCAGACGGTCAACCAGCACACCACCAATGAGCTCCTGTTCATTATCATTACTGAGTAATTCCCGGTAACTGGCCATCTGCTCCGGTTGCAGATCTGAAGGCTGTCCGGTCAGTTCCAGCTGTGCCGATGGCACAGTCGTGGCGCCGGCACTGTCAGTCCTGCTGTGACAACTGACACAGGTGTGGTCACGAACTAACTCGTTAGTTAACGGATCGAACTGACGCCGGTCCAGCTGCCATAACGGCTGAATATGGGCCGGATAATCCACTCTTAACCGACAGGCGGCCTGCCAGCGGTTAAAACACGCCAGGCCAACCGGTGTTGGTGTCATCAGATCAGCAAACTGATTCAGTTCTGCCGGATCAGGCTGGCGTAGCGCCGGATCAGTCCAGATATCCTCGAAATCCAGGGCTGCACTTAAGGTCTGTTCACCCAGCAAACGCGCCATGGTTTGTGCCATCGTCTCACCCGCATTAGGCGGCAATAACGGGTTGGCATTAGGAAAGGCGGCGGCAGCGTTGAGCGGACCGGGGTTAATGCTTGGCCATTCACCATTCTGCCTGCCATGGGGCCGGGTATTACTGGCCGTATGACAGCCGTTACAACTGAGGGTTTCGCCAGCTGCCAGGGTTATCCACTGCTGGTGCGGTGGTGACACGGCCTGGCCTTCAGCGTTCAGTAAACTCAGCGCCAGCGGCACATTTGCCGGCACTTTAACCCGCACTGAGCCATCAGGCTGCACCGGGGTGATACCTACCAGCTCCCGCATTAACTGGCGGCGGTTTACCCCAAATGCAAAATTAGGCACTTCCCGAACCTCTTCAGGCGGAATAGGTACACCGCGGACCAGACTTAAATAACGAACTGGCCGCTGGGCAGCAGTCGATTGCATCGGATCGGCCAGTTGCGCGACTGGCAATACCGCCTCACCGCCAATGTCGTATACACTGCGAATGTCCAGAATCGCTTCACCGGCTTCAGCCAGCATCGGATTGGCATCCGGGTTGTCGGGCAGAAAGGCTGGTCGCGCAAAGGCCTGAAGTACAACGCCTTCGGTTAATAATTGCTGGTCGACCCCGGGCTTAACCGGCACCTGAGTTTGTTTTGCCAGATCAAACAGCCATAAGCCAAAGCGCGGGGGCGCCAGCGGGTAGGCTGCCGGCTCATTAACCAGTTCACAGCTTGTCAGCTGTTGGTCGACCACAACCTGACAGGGGGCCCAGCTTACCAGAAACCGGTCAGACCCATCCTGTAATGCAAATATATTCTGCACCAGCCCTGCTGATTCCGGCCGGCTGGAATTATCGAAGTCCCAGGGTAACAGCGGGGTTTGTGCCGGCAGATTCAGCACTTCCTGATACAGCGGTTGCTGGTTATCACTGGCAAGCGCCAGCGCAATTTGCACCGGCAGCACGTTCAGTCCGGTTTGCTGACGGCTGCTGAGTAAGGCAGCGACCTCGCCGTTAGCCAACAGTAAAGGTTTGGCAAATTCTACCTGACTGTTATCCGGCCCCGTCTGATGAGAATGCCAGCCATATACCAGCTGATTCGCCGCACCGTCCGGCCGCATCTGATACCAGTTAAACATATTACGGTCAGCCTGATTATCCCAGCGGCTGTATAATATCGTGCCATCGGGCCGGACAACCGGATACAGGTCATGACTCAGGTTAAAGCTGATTTGCTCAATGTCAGTCCCGTCGGCATTCATCACATGTAAATTAAAAGCGGGCCCCTGCAAATCTTCATGCAAGCCACTGTACTGAGGCTTAAATTCATCCAGTAATATTTGCCGGGCTTTCTGTTGCCGGCTCGAGCTGAAAATGATCCGGCCATCGGCCAGAAAACCCGGGTTAATATCATGGCCCTGTTCTGCGCGCAGTGGATCAGTAATAACCGGCGTAACGCTGTCGGTGCTGCGGCTGTAGCGCCAGATACTCCAGGTAGGTTGCAACTCATCGGGTACGTCGGCCAGCTCTGGTGGCCGTATCGCAAACAACAGCGTATCGCCGTCGGGCGACACCACTAAATCTTTTACGTCATAAGGCGCATCGCCAAATACATCAGCCAGCAACTCACGTTCAGCCGACTGGGCAAAGGCATTTCGTTTAATAATCAGCCGCGCCCCCGGATTGAACTGCTCGGGCGCGGTCAGGCTGCGCTGGTAAGGCTCCCCATCTTCACCGGTTAGCGGTCTTGCTACAAAGGCCAGTGGATACTCCTGTGCCACCGGATCCTGAGGCTCGTCTTGTACGCTGATGTCGGCATTGCAACCAACCAGACAGCATAAACCGGCCAGCAGCAGTAAGATGTGTTTTATCATTATTAGCAGTACCCGCCACCGAACCCGATGACCACAAGATTAATTGACTAAATGTTAATAAATTAAGTTTTTTAGTAAAAACAGGCTTATCAGATTACCGTTCGCCATATAGCAGAGCAAGACAAAATTTTTTGCTGCTGACCGGCCAGTTCGTTATCATACCTTTAACAGAAACTGTGGTTTTAGCGTCGTTTGTCGCTTTATTCGCAGCCTCAATGATTTAAGCTGCATGTTAAGAATCTTAACGCCGCGTTTTGGCCCGTTTAATGGCGCTTAAAAAAACAAAAAAGCCAGCAAAAATGCTGGCTTTTTTCTAGTACAAAAGTATTACAGGTCAGCTTCAAACTCTGCAGGGATGGCTTCCTCAATCACTTTTTCGCCTGGTTTTAATAACAGGCGGCTACGCAACTCTTTTTCAATCTCGTCAGCCACGGCCGGATTATCAGTCAGAAACTTCATCGCATTTGCCTTACCCTGACCAATCTTATTGCCCTGATAGGCATACCAGGCACCGGATTTGTCTACCAGACCCTGGGCCACACCTAAATCAATCAGTTCGCCATGCTTATTGATGCCAGCCCCGTACTGAATAATAAATTCAGCCTGCTTAAACGGCGGTGCCACTTTATTTTTTACCACTTTGACCCGGGTTTCATTACCGGTAATCTCATCACCGTCTTTCACTGAACCAATCCGGCGGATATCTAATCGTACTGAGGCATAAAACTTCAGCGCATTGCCCCCGGTGGTCGTTTCCGGATTACCGAACATCACGCCAATTTTCATCCGGATCTGGTTAATAAAAATACACAAGGTGTTAGAGCGCTTAATATTACCGGTAAGTTTGCGCAGAGCCTGCGACATTAACCGGGCCTGTAAGCCCATGTGGCTGTCGCCCATGTCACCTTCAATTTCAGCTTTAGGCGTTAACGCCGCAACCGAGTCAACCACCACAATATCTACTGCCGCCGAGCGCACTAACATGTCACAAATTTCCAGTGCCTGCTCGCCGGTGTCCGGCTGTGATACCAATAAATCTTCCACTTTTACGCCCAGTTTTTTGGCATAAACCGGATCAAGCGCATGTTCTGCATCAATAAAAGCACAGGTTTTACCGGCCTTTTGTGCTTCAGCAATCACCTGTAATGTTAGCGTGGTTTTACCGGATGATTCAGGACCATAAATCTCGACAATCCGGCCATATGGCAAGCCGCCTATGCCAAGCGCAATATCCAGGCCCAGTGAACCGGTTGATACTGAGGCAATATCCAATGCCGTGCTGTCACCCAGGCGCATAATCGAACCTTTACCAAACTGACGCTCTATTTGAGTAAGGGCTGCGCCCAGGGCTTTTTGCTTATTGTCGTCCATTGTTCACTCCAGAAAATTCGGCTTGCATAAACACTGTATGCTCGTACAGTAGTCTAGTTTGGCAAGGCTGTCAATAATAAGATGCAGCGCTTCAGCGCATAATCAATTGCCTGTTGGCGCACCTGGCCGCGATCGCCCGAGAAATGCTGTAGCTCACTGCTCAGCTCACCATTAAGCCAGAAACTAAACCAGACAGTCCCGACCGGCTTGCTGGCTGAGCCACCACCGGGGCCGGCAATACCGGACACCGCAATCGCCAGCTGGGCATTAGCGGCGACGGCGGCCCCAGCTGCCATTTCTTTCACCGTTTCATCGCTTACCGCGCCAAATTGTAATAAAGTGGCACTGCGAACACCCAACAGTTGCTGTTTTGCCTTATTACTGTAAGTCACAAAGGTACGGTCCAGGTAAGCGGAACTACCAGCAACAGCGGTTAAATAGTAAGCGATACCACCGCCGGTACAGGATTCAGCAGTGGTGACAAACCATTTTTTCCGTAATAATAATGCGCCCAGCTCGGCAGCCAGTTGCTGAGTATCGGTAGCAGTTACCATAGCCAATCCAACAGGAAAATCAGAATTACATTATGCCGTCAGACCAGAAACCGGAGCAAGCCCTAACCAGTCATACCCCGATGATGCAGCAATACCTGGCACTGAAAAGTGAGCATCCGGCGATTTTGCTGTTTTACCGGATGGGTGATTTTTACGAATTGTTTTTTGATGACGCCAAAAAGGCGGCCGCGTTGCTGGATATTTCACTGACAAAGCGGGGCCAGAGTGCCGGCCAGCCCATTCCAATGGCAGGTGTGCCCTACCATGCCGTAGAGGGCTACCTGGCCAGGTTAGTACAGTTGGGTGAATCGGTGGCCATCTGTGAACAGATTGGCGATCCGGCGACCAGTAAGGGGCCGGTTGAACGCAAAGTAGTCCGGATTGTAACGCCGGGTACCGTTACCGACGAAGCCCTGTTAAACGAGCGGCAGGATAATTTACTTTGCGCCATTTGTGAGCTCAATGGTCAGTTTGGTCTGGCTCAGCTGGATTTAAGTGCCGGGCGTTTTTTAATTAATCAGGTCACTAGTGCTGCTGATCTGGCCGCATTGTTACAGCGTCTTAATCCGGCAGAATTATTGTATCCGGAATTATTAAGTCAGCCTGAACTTTGTCTGGGGCGCAAAGGCGCAAGGCGCCGGCCACAGTGGGAGTTTGAGCTTCAAACCGCAAAACGCCTGCTGTGTCAGCAGTTTGGTACTAAAGATTTAATCAGCTTTGGCGTCGAGGATGTCCCGGTGGCACTGATGGCTGCCGGCTGCCTGATGCAGTATGTTAACGATACCCAGCGTGCCAGTCTGCCGCACATCCGGGCTATCGCACAGGAACGGGCTGACGATTATATTGTGCTTGATGCTGCCACCCGGCGTAATTTAGAGCTGACCCAGAACCTGAGCGGGGGTTATGACAATACCCTGGCTTCGGTGCTGGATCGCAACCAGACTGCGATGGGCTCACGCTTATTAAAGCGTTGGATCCATGCGCCGCTGCGTAACCAGACAGAGGTTAATGCCCGGCTTGAAACCGTGCAGGAGCTTACCGACGATGTCGACAGCCTGCAGCCGGCACTTAAAAATATTGGCGATATTGAGCGGGTGATTGCCCGGCTGGCGCTCAGAAGTGCCAGACCACGTGATTTCGCCAGGCTGCGCCAGGCACTGGCGCAGCTGCCAGAGCTGCAACACGCACTCTGCCATGCTGATACCACATTGTTACAACAAATTTGCCGCGACAGCCAGCCACTGCCAGAACTGCAGCAACTGTTAACTGCCGCTATTGTCGAGGTTCCGCCGGTTCTGATCCGCGACGGCGGGGTGATCGCAGCAGGTTATAACAGCGAGCTGGATCATTACCGGGCGCTGGCAACCGGGGCCACCGATTATTTAGAGCAACTGGAACGACGCGAACGCGAACGCACCGGCATCGCCTCATTAAAAGTCGGCTTTAACCGGGTGCACGGCTATTACATTGAAACCGGCCGCAGCAGCGACACCAAGGTGCCAGCAGAATATGTCAGGCGCCAGACCCTGAAAAATAACGAACGCTATATTATTCCGGAACTGAAAGAATATGAGGATAAGGTGCTGGGCAGCCAGAGCCAGGCACTGGCGCTGGAAAAACAGCTTTATGAGCAACTATTTGAGCGGGTCAGCCCGTTTTTAACTCAGCTGCAGCACTTGGCGCAGGCGCTGGCACAACTGGATGTGTTATGCACCTTTGCCGAACGCGCGGTCAGTCTGAATTACTGCCGGCCGCAATTAACCAACGTAAGTGGTATTGAACTGGAGCAAGGCCGTCATCCGGTGGTGGAGCAGGTATTAACAGAGCCCTTTATCGCTAATCCACTCAGCCTGAATGCTAGCCGGCGGATGCTGATGGTGACCGGGCCGAATATGGGCGGTAAATCCACCTATATGCGCCAGGCGGCACTCATTACGCTGATGGCCTATATTGGCTGCTATGTACCGGCCAGCCAGGCAGTTGTGGGCCCGGTTGACCGGATTTTCACCCGGATTGGTGCGTCAGACGATCTCGCCTCCGGCCGCTCAACCTTTATGGTAGAAATGAGTGAAACCGCCACTATACTGCATCACGCCACCGAACACAGCCTGGTACTGATGGATGAAATTGGCCGCGGCACCAGTACCTATGATGGCTTAAGCCTGGCCTGGGCTTGTGCTGATTATCTGGCTACCCGGATTAAAGCCCTGACGTTATTCGCTACGCATTATTTCGAGCTGACGGAACTGGCGAGCACGCTGGATGGCGTAGTGAATGTTCACCTGGATGCAGTAGAACATGGTGACGACATCGTATTTATGCACCATGTGCAGGATGGTGCGGCCAGCAAAAGCTTTGGCCTGCAGGTTGCTCAACTGGCCGGAGTCCCCAAAGCCGTCATTAATCAGGCAAAACAAAAATTATACCAGCTAGAACAGCAAGGCCGGCTGCAGCCATCAGTCAGCAAGACAGCAGACATGTCCCCGTCTCCCCTAAAGTTGCAGTCACAGCTGCCATTGCTTGCTGCCCCTCACCCTGTGGTGCAACAACTGGCAAGCCTTAACCCCGACGAGCTCAGTGCCCGTCAGGCGCTGGACTTACTGTATCAACTTAGCCGCGATGCCAGGGAAAACGCATGATAGTCAAGGACCTGAGTTTATCGGCTATCGTTGCCGGTTTTGTCGCCGTACTGGTTGGCTTTGCCAGCTCAGTCGCTATTGTGTTTCAGGCGGCCAGTGCAGCCGGTGCCAGCAATGAGGTGATGGCGTCGTGGCTGCTGGCACTGGGTATCGGGATGGCGGCGACCTGTATTGGCCTGTCCTGGTATTACAAAGCCCCGGTAATAACAGCGTGGTCCACGCCAGGTGCTGCCCTGCTGGCCACCAGCTTGCAGGGGCTGACTATTGAGCAGGCCACAGGCGTGTTTATTTTTACCGCTGTGCTCGGGCTTGTCATCGGCATCAGCGGTTGGTTTGAAAAACTCACCCGGCTCATTCCACTGCCGCTGGCCAGCGCCATGCTGGCGGGTATTTTACTGCAGTTTGGTTTTGCTATTTTTAACTCTATGCAAAACCAGTTGCTGTTAGTCGGCAGCATGTGTCTGGTCTATTTAATCGCCAAAGTGTTCTTTGCCCGTTATGCCATTTTACTGGTCATGTTAAGCGGCATTATCATCGTTGTTGCTGGTGGCAGCCTTGATTTAACGACGGTAACCCTGAGCCTTGCCCGGCCGGTATGGGTTACCCCGGAGTTTTCGTTCAGCGCCCTGATGGGGGTCGGTCTGCCACTATTGCTGGTAACGATGGCCTCACAGAATATCCCCGGTGTCGCCGTTCTGCGAGCCAGTGGCTATCAGACGCCGGTCTCACCGCTTATCAGCAGCACGGCGCTCAGCACACTGTTACTGGCACCGTTCGGCGCGTTTTCAATTAATCTGGCAGCGATCACTGCGGCAATTTGCACTGGCACTGAGGCCCACCCACAGCCGCAAAAGCGTTACATTGCCGGCATTGCTGCCGGGCTGTTTTATTTACTGGCAGGATTAGCCGGTGCCACTGTGGTGGCGCTGTTTGCGGCGTTTCCAACAGAAATGGTGGCAGCGCTGGCTGGCCTGGCCCTGATCAGCACCATTGCCGCTAACCTGGCGAGCACCACCAGCGACCCAACGTATCGCGATGCCGCCGTCATTACGTTACTGGTTACGGCTTCCGGTGCCAGCTTCTTCGGTCTGGCCTCCGCATTCTGGGGGTTAATCGCTGGCGCGCTGACGATGGCTATTGCGCAGCATCAACGCGCCAGCAATTAAGCCGGCCCGCTTGTTACTGCCTGACTAGCGCAACGGGCTGGCATGCGCTGCCCCACGGAAAATGGCATTAATATAAAGTAAGTGCATGCCATCAACATAGGCGCGGAAATTAGGCTCCTGGGTAAAACTGATAACCTGACCTTTACCGACCTGCTGCACCATCACCAGCGGCTTATGGGCAATTTGCTCACGGTTTTCCTGCCAGACAAAGCCGCCTGCCAGTAATTGCTCTGCCGCTGCAAAGCTGACTACATTGCGCCCGGCGGCAATGGTCAGCGGCTGATACACCTGATTACCCACATACAGACTGTTGACAGTATCGGGGACACCAGCTGTTAACCAGTGCTGCTGGTCTACCTTAGCACGGGCTATGAAACCGGGTACCCAGTCCGGGTCCGCTTTCTCAGGTACCAGCCATTGCTGGTAGTCTTCCGGGTTTTTAATGATGCTACCGGCCACCCTGATGTCTTGTTCCGCCTTTTTCGGCTCCCCTTCACGCACTTTATATTCGCGCTTGCTGCTAAGTAACGGCTTGTCACCTGCCAGCAGGACATCGGTGGCATTACCCAGCGCAATTAGCACACCACCGCGTTCAACAAAGCGGCGAAGGGTGGCCAGACCGGCATTCCCCAGTGCTTGCTGATAGCTGCCGCTGCTCGCGGGCACCACCAGTACCTGGTAGTGACTTAAATCTGCACCAACCAGCTGGGCTGGCCGGATAGCCGTTACCGGATAGTTTAAATTGCGCTCGACAATAAACCGGGCGCTGCCGGCACTGAGCGGGTTAGCAGGTTCATCCCACAGCATAGCAATGTTCGGCTTATGCAGCGTTTTGACATTAACAGAGCCAAAGTTGGGGCCTTCGGTCACCCAACTGCTATCTATACCGGTGACGGTTGCGCCGCTGGCGGCTGCAAGCTGTGGCATCTGCTGCGCCAGTTGCGGAGAGTTATCTGCATGAGTGATAATCAGGCTGCCTGCCGGATACTGCTGGCCGTTCTGATGGGTAAACGGCAAATCACTGCTCTTGACTGTTAACCCCTGCTGCAGGGCTGCACTGGCAAACCGGGCTGCCGCCATATCACCCCATGGTACAATATAGCCGTAGTCCGGCGCCGGATTAATCAGCGTTCCGGCCAGGATCCGATCACTGCTTACCACCGTGGTAGCGACACTCACTGCCCTGTCGCAGCTGTCTGCCGGCAGGTTATACATCAGAGGCAGTGACCAGGCAGTCACATCGTAGATCTGATCGGGCAGATTATTAGCGCGGCGCTGCTCCTGTCTGGCAATAAATTCTTTATCCATCGGCACGGTATCGTCCAGCAGCGTGCGGATTAAATGATACGTTGGCTGGGCAGTATTGATCACATAACTGCCCGCCTGATAACTTCGACCACAGGCTTTAAACGACGCTGTTGCTTTGCCCACGGTAATGCCATGTTCAGTCAGAATTGCCGTTAATTTTATATGGCCGGCATGGTCGCGCTCTGCCGGGAAAATATAACTGCGCACCGGGCCGCTGCTACCTTGTTTAATTGCATCCCTGCGGTACTGATAAAAATTATTCAACAGCTCTGATGCCCGCTGGCTGGCGGTTTCAATAGTTGCCATAAAGGCCACAAAATTGCGTTGCACGCCATCGGCAAAGGTAAGTATGTCACCATCCGCCTTGCGATATCGGTGACCGCGGGCTGACGCCATTTCGTAAGTCATGGCAATACTCCCCTGATAAAGCGGCCAGCTGGCGCCATAGCCGGGGTAAAAAGCATCAAAAATTTCCCGGGTAAAATAGTCATAACCAAACTTATCAAACCACCGGGCATTATTCTTGCCAAGCCACTGCAGACTCTGGCGCTGGTTTGGCTGAATATGCGGGTTGTAAGGCTCGGCTTCCGGGCTGAAGTAATAGCCCATATCGCCCCCCATTTCGTGCGAATCAACAAACAACAGGGGATAAACCTGCTGTAACACTTTCACCCGGCCCCGGGTTTCCGGCTGGGTTAACGAGATCCAGTCCCGGTTCATATCAAATAAATAGTGATTGGTCCGGCCATTGGGCCAGGGTTCATTATGCTCTGCTGACAGCCGGTCAGCCGAATGTGCCAGGCCCACAGTGGCATAATAGCGGCTGACAAAACGGTCATGACCGTCGGGGTTTTGCAGCGGATCGATATATACCAGGGTATTTGCAAGCAGCCTGGCGGTATGGTCACTCTGATCGGCCAGTAAATGATAGGCCAGTGCCATTGCTGATTCTGCCGGGCTTATTTCATTGCCATGCAGGGTATTTGCAATCCAGACACTGGCTGGTAACTGGCTAATTAGCTGTGCAGCATCGCGCTCGCTTAAATGTTGCGGATTGGCCAGTTGCTGCATCTTCTGCTGGATGTCTGCCAGCTGACTTATGTGCTGCTCACTGCCTATCACCACATAGAACAGTGGTCTGCCCTGCCAGCTCTGGCCATAAGGTACCAGTTTAATCCGCGTTGGCTGGCTGGCTGCCAGCTGTTCAAAATACTGTTTGATTGCTGCAGGTTCAGAGATACGGCTGCCCAGGGGATAGCCCAGCACCTGCCCGACCGATGCCACAGCCTCGCTGTAATCACTGTCTGGGAAAACCGGTACTGCCGGACTGGCCGTGGCGAATACCCCTAATGCTGCGATAAGCGCAGTACGTGCAATTAAAGACATGAATAACCCTTTTTTATATTTCCGAGCTGACACCAGCGTTACGCTAAGTGCCAGCAAATAAAGATGCAACACTCAGGCGGCATGATTGCGACCAACCGGGCCAATGTTAAGTCAGGCGTTTAGTCGCGTTCCAGTTCCCCAACAGAAACGGGCGCCTGAGCGCCCGTTTCTGTTACTGATCACTGCCGTCAATCCTGGAACAGGGTTTCTATATTTAAGCCCTGATGCGTCACAATCTCTTTTAAACGACGCAGTGCTTCTACCTGGATCTGCCTGACCCGTTCCCGGGTCAGACCAATTTCATGGCCAACATCTTCCAGGGTGGAAGGCTCATAACCCAGCAGGCCAAAACGGCGGGCCAGTACCTCACGCTGTTTCGGATTCAGCTCGTCAAGCCACAATACCAGATGCTGACGGATATCTTCATCCTGCAATTCATTTTCCGGGCCCTGCTCTTTTTCATCCGCTATGACATCCAGCAACTGCTTTTCAGATGCTCCCGCAACCGGCATATCAACTGAAGTTATTTTTTCGTTTAACTTCAGCATTTTACGTACCTCTGCCACTGGCCTGTCCAACGCATCGGCAATTTCTTCCGGTGTCGGCTCATGGTCGAGCTGCTGGGATAACTCCCGGGCGGCACGCAGATAGATGTTCAGCTCTTTTACCACATGGATCGGCAAGCGGATAGTGCGGGTCTGGTTCATAATGGCCCGCTCAATCGTCTGACGGATCCACCAGGTGGCGTAGGTAGAAAAGCGGAACCCGCGCTCGGGGTCGAACTTTTCAACAGCCCGGATCAGGCCAAGATTGCCTTCTTCAATTAAATCCAGTAATGCCAGGCCCCGGTTAATATAACGACGGGCAATTTTAACCACTAACCGCAGGTTACTTTCGATCATCCGCTTGCGGGCGGCTTCATCCCCTTTCAGTGACAGCCTGGAAAAATAAACTTCTTCTTCAGCGCTTAACAGCGGTGAAAAGCCAATTTCTCCCAGATATATCTGAGTGGCATCCATCGATTTCTGACTGTCATCTTTGGCAAAGACTTCATCAGCGACGACTTCCTCCCCGGCTAACTCTGCAACATCTGGCTCCATTTCTTCGTCCAGTGTCGCAACATCGTCTACCAGGTCATCGTCTTTTAATACTTCATCTGTTGCTACAACTTCATCTCTTTTAAGTCCCATATCCTTTCTCCCACGTCTGCCGGGTATCGGGCCTGACTTAGCTACCTTTCTTCCCTAATGTTTGTGACATCACGCTAACCTCGCGGGTTAGTCTGGTTATCAGGGCAAATATCGTAACGGGTCGACTGACTTGCCTCTGAAACGGATTTCAAAATGCAAACGGCTGTCAGTCGCTTCGGTACTACCCATTTCTGCAATTTGCTGACCCGCGGCAACCTGTTGCCGCTCTGCTACCAGAATCCGTTTATTGTGGGCATATGCGCTCAGGTAATCGTCATTATGTTTAATAATGATTAAATTACCATACCCACGCAGTGCACTGCCGGCATACACCACCTGGCCGTCAGCAGCGGCATTAATCCGGCTACCTTCCCGTCCTGCGATATCCAGTCCTTTATTGCCATGCTCCAGCGTTGAGAATCGCGAAACTATTTTGCCTTTTACTGGCCAGTGCCATTGCACCTTGTTTCCAGCTGAGGTATTATCCGCGGTTTTTTTGCTATTTAGTGCAGGCGATGACTGACCATAACGTGTTTGGTTTGACGACGCAACCGGTTTAGCAGCTTTTACTGAACTATTTGATTTTGTTTGGTTTGAGTTAGTAGCTGCGGCGCCACTCTGGCCTGAGCGGCTTGTGCCGGCCACGGCAGGTCGGTCGGCGCGGCGGCTGGTTTTGGTTGTTGCAGACGCCGCAAGCTGTAACGTCTGCCCGGGATAGATCGTATAAGGGCTTGTTATGCCATTACGGCCGGCCAGCGTCCGGACATCCAGCCCGGCCCTAAATGCAATGGCATAGAGGGTATCCCCCCGTTGCACCACATACTCACTGGCGTTCAGGCTGCCCCTGTTCCGCTCACGGTAGGGGTTTTCTCTGAGTTCGAGGGTGGTCACCGGCGCCGGCCCCGAGCTTGAGGTGCAACCACTGAGCCCGCTTACCAGCACAACAGGCAGGGTTACCATCAGCCACCAGCCAACTATCCGGTTAATACGCCACTCCTTCTGTTCAGACGCGCTGCGGTCCGCCACGATTAAACAGGCGATCTAAATTCATCAGCAGCGTGATCAGCACCATACCGGCCAGTAATGAACACAATGCCAGCAGTAAATCATGATTTGCAATCTGTTGCTGATACTGCCATGGGCTTAACATTTGCTGATTGTGCTGCCAGGGCCAAATCCGGTATAACGCACCGATCACCACGCCGATTAACAAGGCCAGGGTTGCATCATGAAAATGCTTTAACAGCCAGTTAAGCAGTTTAGAAAAACTCAGTAAGCCTACTGCACAACCCAGAGCAAATAACGCAATAATACCCAACTGCAATTCAGTGACCGCCAGCATAACCGGGCCATACATTCCTAGGATTAACAGAATAAAAGCACCGGAAATCCCCGGTAAAATCATGGCACAGATAGCCACAGCACCGGCCAGAAAAAACATATAAGGTGCCGGCTCCAGTTGCACCGGTGCCAGCATACCAATTGCCAGAGCAAACAGTACGCCAGTGCCACATAACACCAAGCGTAATACTGACCATCGTACACTGCGCAGCAACACCGGCAATGAGGCCAGGATTAAGCCAATAAAAAATGCCCATAGCGGTACCGGCCGGTGTTCCAGTAAATAACCAATCAGATTAGCCAGTGAGAATATACTCAGCAGGATACCGCTGAGCAGACAGACTAAAAAGGTGCCGTCGATATGCTGCCATAATGCGGGCAGACGCCCGCGCAGCAACAATTTTACTGCTGTCATATTTACGGCACTGATTGCAGCCAGTAATCGCTCGTATATCCCCAGAATAAAAGCCAGGGTGCCACCTGACACGCCGGGAACCACATCAGCGGCGCCCATGGCCAGCCCTTTAATAAGCCACTGTAAATAATTTTTCATAATCCGTTGATACCGCCTTATCTGCCTTGCTTTTAACCTAATTCACCCGGCACCAACGGCACAAACCGTACTGCCTCAATGTCCTGGCTGCTGAACGAATCAGCATGCCGTTGATATACTCTGAGTACCTGCTCCTTTGCACCCACCGGAATCACCAGCCGGCCGCCGTCTGTAAGTTGTTGCAGCAGCGCGGCTGGCACCTCAGCTGGTGCCGCCGTAACAATAATACTGTCAAACGGCGCTTTGCTCGGCCAACCCAGCCAGCCATCACCGTGTTTCATCGACACATTATGTAAATCAAGCTGTTGCAGCCTGCGCTTGGCCTGAAATTGCAACGCTTTAATGCGCTCAACCGAGCAGACATGACTGAATAAATGGGCCAGGATAGCCGTCTGATAACCTGAGCCAGTGCCTATTTCCAGTACTTTGCCAGGCGCTTTATCCTGCAGCAGAAGCTGGGTCATCCGCGCGACAATGTAGGGCTGAGAGATAGTCTGGCCCTGCCCAATCGGCAAAGCGGTATTTTCGTAGGCTTTGTGGGCCAGCACCGCTTCGACAAAGACATGCCGGGGCACCTGCGACACTGCCTGCAATACGGCATTGTCGCTGATCCCCTCGCTGCGTAGTTTCTGTGCTAATACCGCCGCACTGCGGGCTGTTGCTACTGCCATAATTACAACCGGATCCCCGCTAACCATTGTTCCAGCGTTTCCATACTTTTATACGCTGACATATCGACATGCAGCGGCGTTACTGAGGCGTAACCATTGGCAATAGCATAAAAATCAGTGCCCTCACCGGCATCCAGCTCCGGCCCTAACGAGCCATACCAGTATATTTTCCGGCCCCAGGGATCAGTATCGCTGCTCATGGTTTCTGCTTTATGTCGTCTGCCAAGCCGGGTAACCATAATGCCTTTCAGTTCACCGAGCGCTATGGCCGGAACATTGATATTCAGGATCTGGTCAGCTGGCAGCGGGTGTGACTTCAGCTTTTTTATCACCTCTACGGTGACATGCGCAGCAGTGGCAAAATGTGCTTCTTCCCGACCGGCCAGGGAGACGGCAATGGCCGGTAAGCCAAGATGGCGGCCTTCGGTTGCCGCGGCAACAGTACCGGAATACAAAACATCATCACCGAGGTTGGCACCGTGGTTGATGCCGGCCACCACTAAATCAGGGGTAAAATCCAGTAACTGACTGATCGCCAGATGAACACAGTCGGTTGGGGTACCGTTGACAGCAATAAAGCCATTATCAAGGGTTTGAGTGCGCAGTGGATTTAATAAGGTTAATGAATTACTGGCGCCGCTGCAATTGCGATCCGGGCCCACGGTAGTCACTTCAGCTATTTCTGTTAGCGCCTGCTGTAATACCTGAATGCCTTTGGCATAAACCCCATCATCATTACTTAATAATATTCGCATAGCGACTCCCACCTTGTCCTTAATCTGGTACCGGACATCGTACTTTGCATATTTACTCCAATTCGGTCAGGGACCGGCTACCATCCCGGTAGCTGGCCAATTCTCGCAGCACACTGGTGGCAAAACAACCCGCAGCTAACGCAAATGTCAGCGTAACACTATTACCTGTGACTGTTGCAGTCAGTTGGCGGGGTATCAGCCTGATACTGCGCCTTGCGCCTTGCAGCCGGTAGTCAATCAGGCCCAGACACCACTTCTGATACGGTGCCAGTGCCTGCTGCTCAAGCTGTTCAGCCTGCTGGCTGACCGTCGCGCCAGCAAGCCCCACCAAAGGGGCCGTCGGATGAACATCGCCATCGTGCAGTCGCTGTTGCAACGTACTGTCGGCGTTCTCCACCCGAAAAATGGAACCACTGCCATCTAACTGCAGAATATCACCGTCCAGCACCTGATTAAATACACCCTGGCGTATCCGGGCAGACAGCACCTGATTAAACAGATAGGAACGACTGGCAGACAGCGCCAGCCCGCGGGTTTGCCGATCAGCTATCCTCAGGCCGGCAAACAGGCTGTCGGCCAGTGACAGATTAGCGCCCGCCCGGCCAAAACGTTGCTCTCCGTAGTAGTTCGGCACGCCCGCCCGAATCAGCTGCAGGCGCTCAAGCAAAGCATCAGGTTCGCTGATATCAGTCAGGGTCAGTTGAAAATGATTCGCCCGCAATGCCCCTAACCGTAATTTCCGATGATGCCGTACCACCTGCAAAATGCGACTGTCGTCGATGTGCCAGTCCTGCCAGGCCAGTTCCTGCTTAATCGGCCATTTAAAGCAAAACCACTGGCGGGTCAGGGCATGACGGTCCTTTAAACCGGCATAACTGATATCCCGCATCCGCAGGCCAGTCAGTCTGGCCAGCTGTCTGGCCACATACTGGGTGTTCTGTCCCCGCTTTTCAATTTGCAGCAGCAGATGTTCACCACTGCCACTGGGCTCAAAGTTCAGTTGCTCATCAACAATAAAGTGTTCAGGTATGCTGCGGATAGTGGCCGTAATACCGGGTTTGCCATATAAATATGGCCACTGCGCTAACGGCGGGCACAGATCCACACTCATTGCTGCTGAACCAGTAATACCACGGCTTCAGCCGCGATACCCTCTTTGCGCCCGACAAAGCCCAATTGCTCGGTGGTAGTTGCCTTAACATTTATTTGGTTGATATCCGCCGCTAAATCAGCAGCGATATTCTGGCGCATGGCCAAAATATGCGGCGCCATTTTCGGTGCCTGCGCCATAATCGTCACGTCCAGATTGTTAAGCCGGTAGCCTTTACTACTCACATCACTAAATACTTTGCGCAGCAAAATACGACTATCAATGCCTTTAAACGCCGGATCAGTGTCCGGGAAATGATGACCGATATCCCCCAGTGCCAATGCCCCCAGTAACGCATCAGCCACGGCATGCAAAACCACATCGCCGTCAGAATGGGCCACTAAACCCAGCGTATAATCAATTTTCACCCCGCCCAGCGTAACCGGGCCGGGACCGCCAAAAGCATGAACATCAAAACCATGCCCTATCCGAAAAGTCATTTACCTGTTTGCTCCCGATGTTGTTGCTCCAGATCCTGTTGAGCAAGAAAATAGGCCGCCAGCGTTAAATCGGCCGGGTGAGTAATTTTAATATTGTCAGCCTGGCCTTCCATCAGTAATACCGGCTGACCAGCCCATTCCATGGCCGACGCTTCGTCAGTGATAGTCTCGCCGGCGGCCAGTGCTCCGGTGATTGCCTGGCGCAGCTGCCGGGTTGGGAAAAGTTGTGGTGTAAGGGCATGCCACAGCTGCTCACGGGTCACCGTCGCTGCCACCATATTACCTGCTGTGGTGGTTTTTCCGCGTTTCATCGTGTCGCGCACCGGACAGGCCAGAATACCGCCCTGTCCTGCTTTTAAACAACGGCTGATTAATCTGCTGATATCATGCTGCCGGATAAGCGGCCGGGCAGCATCATGCACCAGGACCCAGGGATAAACTGCCGGATGAATTTGCTCCAGGGCATTCAGCACAGAGTGCACCCGTTCGTTACCGCCGGCCACCCGCTTAATGGCGCTGCCGGCAATAGCGGTCGCGGCAAAATAAGGGTCTGCTTTATCAAGCGCCAGCCAGACGGCGCTAATCTGTGGCTGGCAAAGAATCCGGCCGACACTGTGCTCCAGAATGGTTTTGCCGTTGAGCATTAAATACTGCTTAGGAACGGCTGCCTGCATACGTTTACCCACACCGGCAGCAGGGATGACAGCAGCAATCGCCTGAACGGGCCCTGCTGTCATGGCTTATCCTTTAAAGAGAACGGTTCTGGGTCGGTTTGTACTATCCGGAAAAACACTTCGTCTTCACCTATCAACCCCAGCTCGTTCCGGGCCCGCTCCTCAATGGCTTCGAGCCCTTGCTGCAGATCCGTCACATCAGCCATTAACATCCGGTTGCGTTTTTGCAATTCCTGATTACTGGCACGCTGGGTGGCAATTTCATCCAGCCGCTGCAAATAGTCGGTAACGCTATACTGGCCAAACCACAAGCGATATTGCAGCAGGCAAAACAGGATCAGCAATATTCCGGTTAAAAAACGCATAAGCCAGCTTCGGTTAATAATATCGCTTTATTATGCTGGCTTGCACTGACGCTGCAAAGCCCTAATTGCCGTCAAAGCATGAAAAAATGACCAATTCAGAATTATTTCAGGGGGTGGGGAGGCGGATAGGGTTTGGCAAAGTTCTGCCAGTTAAGCCGGCTGGTTAATAACAATTCCCTTAAACTCAGTACTCTGGGCGCTTTTCTTTCATTATTCAGCCATTGATGACCACAACAGGCTGCGGTCATTATGGCTTTATTCGGCTTTAATAAAAACTTACTGGCATTATTGTGTTCAAGCGGAGTGCCGTTATAACTGAACCAGCCATGTTCATTGCAATGAAGCCGTTCACCGGCAATATCCAGCTCATCCACCGTGTCCAGTACAATGTGTTCCAGCGTCAGCTGTTCTGCATATAGCGGCACAATCAGACCCGGCCTGGCCGACTTATGATAGAAACTGGCAATCGGATCGGCCTGCTGTTTGCGGGCCGGACAGCTTGCCGGCTGTTTGTAATACCAGGAGGCATTCTGGCTGTCGAGCTTAAGCTCACTGTGACAGGTTATAATATTGGCCGCTGCCCGCCGGATATAAAATGGTAAGGCAGCCAGGCGTTTTTGCAACAGCGGGAGTTGCTCCGCGCTCATCTTCGCCAGGCGCAGCAGTTCGCGCTCATACAAAGCGTTGCAAAGCTCGGTATAAGTCTGGTTATCGCTGGATACCTGCCAGAAATGTGGCTGGTTGCTAAGAGGCTCAATCATTTGCTGATGTTAGCCAATCGGCTGCCCCTTGTAAAAGCAAAAGTAGCGCCGGGCTTACAAAAAATGCTAGTTTAACGGTTCTGAAAAGCCTGGTAGCCCTAACGTATGAATCGCCGTCAATTTATCAAAGCCAGTGTGCTGACGCCCATTGCGCTGATTCTGACAACCAAGCTGGTCGCCACCCTGCGCCCTTACCCGCTGTCAGATATGCTGGTGCAACTGAAAGCACTGCCAGCGGAGCGCTTAACCAGCAACGGGGTCTGGAATGTCAGCCAGATTTTGCAGCACTGCGCCCAGAGTATCCATTATTCCCTGTATGGCTACCCCGAAGCGCGCTCGCCGCTTTTCCAGTACACAGTTGGTAAGCTGGCTGTTAACGCGTTTTCGGCAACCGGCACGCTGCATCACCCGCTGGATGAAGCTATTCCCGGCGCCGCAGAGCTTGAACCCGCGCTGCCAAATGACGTGGCACTCAGAGAGCTTATCTACACAGTACAGCAGTTTATGGACTGGCAAGGCCCGATGCAGCCACACTTTGCCTTTGGCAGTCTGACCAAAGCACAGTACTACAGCGTGCATTATCTGCACCTGCAAAGCCATTTGGCTGAAATCAGCCTCAGTGCCGGTTAAAGAATAAAGCCACCAGACGGTGGCTTTATTCATTCGCTAACCTGAATTTAGTCAGGTATTACTGGCCTTTAATTTCGCTGCGGCCTTTATACGGCGCCTTGTTACCTAATTGCTGCTCAATCCGCAGTAACTGGTTATATTTGGCTACCCGGTCAGAGCGGCACAGTGAACCGGTTTTAATCTGGCCGGCGGCGGTGCCGACGGCTAAGTCAGCAATAAAGGCATCTTCAGTTTCACCGCTGCGATGCGAGATAACCGCAGTAAAGCCGGCGTCTTTAGCCATTTTTATCGCAGCCAGAGTTTCGGTTAATGAGCCAATCTGGTTAAATTTAATCAGGATTGAGTTACCGATACCCTGCTCAATACCGCGGGTTAAAATTTTGGTGTTGGTAACAAATAAATCGTCACCGACCAGCTGCACTTTGCTGCCAATTTTATTAGTCAGATCTTTCCAGCCATCCCAGTCGCTTTCATCCAGACCATCTTCAATTGAAACAATCGGGTAACGCTGGGTTAAACCGGCCAGGTAGTCATTAAAGCCAAAGGAATCAAAGCTTTTGTTTTCGCCACCCAGCACATATTTACCGTCTTTATAAAACTCAGTCGCTGCACAATCCAGTGCCAGCGTGACATCTTTATCCATCTGGTAACCGGCTGCTTTTACCGCTTCAACGATGACGGTTAGTGCTTCTTCGTTTGATTTTAAATCCGGGGCAAAACCACCTTCATCGCCCACCGCCGTATTTAAACCGCGCTTTTGCAGCTCTTTTTTCAGGCTGTGAAAAATCTCCGCGCCCATCCGAAGTGCTTCAGCAAAGGTTTTGGCGCCCACCGGCTGCACCATAAATTCCTGAATATCAACGTTGTTATCGGCGTGCTCGCCACCGTTAATGATATTCATCATTGGTACCGGCATACTGTAAACGCCTGGTGTACCGTTTAAATCGGCGATGTGCTGGTACAATGGGATTTTCTTATCTGCCGCTGCGGCCCGGGCCACTGCCAGTGACACGGCCAGAATGGCATTGGCGCCCAGCTTGCTTTTGGTTTCGGTACCGTCTAGATCAATCATGATCTGGTCGATCTCGGCCTGCTGATAGGCATTCTTGCCTTTTAATGCGTTCTGAATAGGGCCGTCAATATTGGCGACCGCTTTAGTGACGCCTTTACCCAGATAACGGCCTTTATCACCGTCGCGTAATTCTAACGCCTCGCGGGAACCGGTAGAGGCACCTGATGGTGCACAGCCCCGGCCCATGGCGCCGCTGGCTAAATACACATCGGCTTCCACCGTTGGGTTACCACGTGAGTCCATAATTTCACGGGCAATAATTTTTACAATCTCAGACATGCTATCTATCCCCTGTTCTAAAACGAAAAAGCCGGGATATCCACCCGGCTTAGCAAAAGTTATACGCGTTGCTTTTTCTGGAATTTGTATGCCGCAGCAACAAATGCCTGAAACAGCGGGTGACCATCACGTGGCGTCGAATTAAATTCCGGGTGAAACTGACCGGCAACAAAAAACGGGTGCGACGGAATTTCAATCATCTCCACCAATTGGTTATCGGCCGATAATCCGGATACCACTAAACCGGCTTCTTCTAACCTGGGCCGTAAGTTATTATTCACTTCATAGCGGTGGCGATGCCGCTCCTGAATAACCGCTTTGCCATAAATCTCGCGCGCTTTGGTGTTATCAATAAGGTTACAGTTCTGGCTGCCCAGGCGCATTGTACCGCCTAAATCCGATGAATCAGAGCGGGTTTCCACCGAACCTGCCGCATCCAGCCATTCGGTAATTAAGCCGACCACCGGATATGCCGTGTTCTGATTAAATTCAGTGGAATGGGCACCATCCATACCTGCAACATTCCGGGCATATTCAATCAGCGCCACCTGCATACCCAGACATATACCCAAATAGGGCACGCCTTGCTCCCGGGCATATTGTGCTGCGATAATCTTGCCCTCTATGCCCCGCTCGCCGAAGCCACCCGGTACCAGAATACCATCCAGCCCGGCCAGCATGGCTACACCTTTGCTTTCCACATCCTGTGAGTCGATATATTTAATATTGACACTAACCCGGTTTTTCAGACCGGCATGGCCTAAGGCTTCGTTCACAGATTTATAGGCATCAGGAAGCTCAACGTATTTACCCACCATGCCGATAGTAATTTCGCCGGTCGGGTTCGACTCCTGGTAAAGCACCTGTTCCCATTCCGCTAAATCGGCTTCCGGGGCGTCGATATAAAAGCGGCGGCAGACTAAATCGTCCAGGCTCTGTGATTTTAACAATGCCGGGATCTGATAAATGCTCGATACATCTTTTAATGAAATAACGGCTTTTTCTTCAACGTTGGTAAATAAGGCAATTTTCGCCCGCTCATTGGCCGGAATTGCCCGGTCTGAACGGCATACCAGAATATCCGGCTGAATACCTATCGAGCGCAGCTCTTTGACTGAATGTTGGGTGGGCTTGGTTTTAATTTCACCGGCGGTACCTAAGTAAGGCACCAGGGTCAGATGCATAAATAAGGTACGCTCACGGCCCACCTCAGTGCCCAGCTGGCGAATTGCCTCTAAAAACGGCAATGATTCAATATCACCGACAGTGCCGCCAATTTCTACAATAGCAATATCGTAACCATCAGCGCCGCGTACCACCCGGTTTTTAATCTCGTTAGTAATATGCGGAATCACCTGAATCGTCGCACCAAGGTAATCGCCGCGGCGTTCTTTACGCAGCACTTCGGCATAGATCCGACCCTGGGTGAAGTTATTCAGCTTGGTCATTTTGGTGCGGATAAACCGCTCGTAGTGGCCCAGATCCAGGTCGGTTTCAGCACCGTCTTCGGTGACAAAGACTTCACCGTGCTGAATCGGGCTCATGGTACCCGGGTCAACATTAATGTAGGGGTCAAGTTTGAGGATAGTAACCTTTAAGCCACGCGCTTCCAGGATTGCCGCCAACGATGCCGCTGCAATGCCTTTACCTAACGAGGAAACCACGCCACCCGTCACAAAGATATATCTTGTAGTCATGAGACCCCTGAGACAATAGTAATCAATAAAAGAATACCAAGGTTGCAAAACACCAGACCCCCGTTGCATTAACACAGGAAGGTGACAGGTGTGCAAGAATTGGTATCAGGACGGGCGGAAAGTATAGCAAAAGCCTGCCAGCCACTCAACGTAAATCAGCAGCATCAGGTCTGCCGGTTATTGAAATGTGATGCAATTAGCTGTCCGGCTTCAGCCTGTCGATAGCGCAAGCCAACGCCACCGCCAACCCAGATCGGCTTAGATTATGCTATTTTTACGACAGGAAATTAATTCGGAGGACACTGATGCCCCAAGATAACGCTGCCCACAAAGAGAACGCCAGATTAGATGCTCTTGACCGGCTGCAGATTATGCACTCAGGCTATGAGCAACCCTTCGATCGTATTGTCCGTATGGTGGCAAACTTATTTGATGTGCCTAATGTTGGTATTCATCTTCTCGATGACAGTAACCAGTGGGTAAAAGCGTTTGAAGGCCAGCGGTTTGCCTGTCCCCGCGATCAAAGCGTCTGCCAGTTTATTCTTGAAATTAATGAGCTTATGGTGATTCCCGACCTGCGCGAAGATGTGCGCACCCGCGAGCTGGCTATCGTCAGCGGTCCACCTCATTTGCGGTTTTATGCCGGTATGCCCTTAATTACCAGTGATGGCTATACCGTCGGCACGCTGTGTCTGATTGATATGCAACCCAGAGCCGGTCTTGATAAAGCTCAACAAACCCAGTTTCAGGAGTTTGCAGCGCTGATAACAGAGGTCATGGAGCTTCGGGTCCACTATCAGCGCACCGCGCAAGCACTGCATAAGGCAACAGAGTTTGACGCCGTTACCGGACTTTATAATCGGGTGGCGCTTATCCGCGAGGGCCAGCGATTGCTTGGCCAGGCAGGTAATGACGCGGCCACTGCTGTCATCAAAGTGCGGCTGGATCGGATGAATCTGGTACTGGGCTCTTTCGGTCAGCAAGGCGGACTGGCAGTAATGCAGACTATTGCCGGGCGGTTATCTGCATTATCAGAGCCCCCTGTCTTACTGGGGCGTGGCAATGGCAATAATTTTGTTCTTATCCGTATTGGCACTGATACTGACAGTCAGGCAACCCTGGAACTATGGTTGAATGACATGGCAAGTCGAATTCTTACTGCCGTAACTCAGCCGATCGCATTAGCGGAACACAGCATTAATCTTACGGCATCATTGGGGTTGGCGCTGATGGACAACAATACAGCGGTTTATCATGTGGTTGACGCCGCTTCTGCCGCCTCGCTTGGTAGCCGTGAATTGGGGGGGAATCAGGCACGACGTTTTTCCGCCGAAGAATTTTCGGCCTTTCGTGACAGAATCAATATTGAGGCTGAACTTAGAAAAGCCTTTTCAGAACAGTTATTTGAGCTTCACTATCAACCAATTATTGATATGTCCGAACAGGGGCAGATCAGAGGTGCCGAAGCACTAATACGATGGCCCCGGCCAGGCAATCTGCCAATCGGCCCCGACCAGTTTATTCCGGTAGCAGAAGAAATTGGCATAATAAGCGAGCTGGGGCTTTGGGTTTTCAGTACCGCCTGCCGCGATTTGGCTAGCTGGCAGCAGGGCAGACAACTATGGATCGCTGTCAATTTATCACCGGTTCAGCTTACTGATCCGCAGCTTACCGATAAACTGGTCAGCCGGGCTCAGGCTGCCGGTGTTTCCTGCAGCCAGATTAAACTGGAAATTACCGAAGGTGCTTTGGAAACCGAGTATGACAGTGTCAGTAAAACACTCAGAGAATTACATCAGGCGGGCTTTATGCTGGCTGTCGATGACTTTGGCACCGGGCATTCATCAATGAACCGGGTTATCCGCATGCCGTTTGACGCACTGAAAGTTGACCGTGGTTTTGTCAGTGACTGCCCCGATGGCGCAGGTGCGGCGGTCGTCACGTCAATGGGAGCATTAGCCGATCAGCTTAATATGGAGCTGATAGCAGAGGGGGTTGAGACAGCATCACAAGAGGCTTTTCTGCTGCAACATGGTTACCGGCTTGCTCAGGGTTATCGTTATGCCCGGCCAATGCCGGCTGACGCTTTCAGCAACTATCTCAATACATCACCTTCTTAGTCTATTTAGTCTTTAAAAAATTCTGTTAAGGTTAAATTAGTCTAAAGAAATAGGGCGTTCTGGCACGGCTTCACTATCCTTAACAAAGCCCGGCCTGGCCGTAGTGTTATTGTTGTTATCTGTCATGCCGTGGTCAGGTTAGCTAACATGAGCAGGAGATAATGATGAACATACGGAACATGCTGTGCCAGATAACAGTCTGGTTTTTAGTATCACTGTTGCTAAGCACCGGTAACGTGCAGGCACAGGAAAAAGAAATGCTGGCAGAAATGTGGCAAATGACCCCCAAAGCCGGCATGAATCAGGCTTTTGAAAATAACTTTAAAGCCCACATCGAGCACAGGCAAAAACTCGGAGATCCACGACAGTGGCATGTTTATACCCCGGTCTTGGGTGATGAGCTGAATAAGTATCTGATCCGCAGTTGTTGTTTTGAGTGGAAAGAGATGGACAGTTATCAGCAGTGGGTCAAAGAAAAAGATCCGATGACCCACTGGAATAAAAACGTCGATGACAAAGTGGCGCATTATGGCCATTATCTGGCTGTGATGGATATGGCTAACAGCCACTGGCCAGATGGGGTGACAGCCAATTATGTTGGTGTAACCTACTATATGATAAAACCCGGTCACGGTAGTGAGGTTAAAGCAGCAGTAAAGATTATCAGTGATGTTGCCAAAGCGCATAACTGGCCTTATCACTGGAGCTGGAGTTATACCGTCAGTGGTGAACCCGGCATGCATCTTGCCATTCCGTTTGAGAATTATGCCGGTATGGCGCCGCCTGAACAAAAATTTAACGCCTTAATGGTGAAACATCTGGGTGGTGAAGATAAAGCGAAAGCTTTCTGGCAAACCTGGGCAAGCCATTTTGATAAGACGTCTTATAACATCTACTATCATAATAAAGCGTTGTCGGTCTACCATAAAAAATAATTAAGCCAACCGTTAAGGTACCCGCCCGGGTACCTTTTTATCGCATACAGCCTTATGGGTGGCGCTCCAATATTAACCGGTTTGCCCGACGGCAACTGCTATCGCCAAAACCCGGGCGCCATCTCTGTCTCAGCTATTAAATTCTGGAAAATAGCCTACGCTTAGCCAAGGGATAATGTCATGTTTTACCGTTATAGCCTGACAATAACGGTAACGAAGCCAAACGGAGACTGTCATGTATATCTTACTGACCGGCCTGCTGATATTTTTTGCCTGCCACACCTTTCGCTGGCTAACACCATATTATCGGGACAGGCTTATTTCACTACTGGGAATGCGGGGTTATAAGGCGCTGTATTCTGTTATTTCGTTAATAGCACTGATTTTTATTATCTGGGGTTACAGTCTGAGCAGGGCTGACCCGGTGCTACTGTGGTTGCCCCCGATCTGGACCCGGCACTTGGCGGCATTGCTGATGCTGCCGGCTATGATATTGCTGATAGCAACCTATTTGCCCGGTACTTATTTAAAGGCCAGGTTACACCACCCTATGCTACTGGCCGTCAAAACCTGGGCACTGGCCCACCTTATCAGTAATGGCACCCTGGCCGACGTCATCTTGTTTGGCAGCTTTTTGATCTGGGCTATCGCCGGTTTTATCTATTGCCGGCGGGAGGACAACCTAAAAGGATTTTCTGCGCCCCCGGGACGGGTCAGGCGGGATATGCTGGCGTTATTTTCCGGGGTATTTTTGTACTTCGTATTTACTTTTTATCTGCATGAACTTTTAATTGGCGTCAGACCTTTTACCTGAGCCGTTTTTTAGGCATGCTGGCAATCAGCTGATATTACGCTAAAACAATAATATTAAAGCAGCATGCCCTAAGGAAATAATAAAGACGATGCGTGATGATATAAGACGCCCTGCGAACCAGTGGATAGAACTGCTGGCAGAAAAAGAATTACCGGCGATCACGTCTATCGCAAGCTTGCTGGATAAGTTTTCTAATGACGATACGTCCTCTATTCCGAAACTGAGCAAAGCGATCCTGCACGATCAGGCTCTCTCATCCACTTTGCTGAAGGTGGTCAATACCACTCATCATGCCTCAATCAGAAAAGTGACCACCGTATCGCGGGCGGCGATTGTTCTTGGTATTCAGGCAGTTAAAAATATTTGTCTGACCTCTAAAATTTTAGAAGGCTTATTGCAGGCGCAAAACTTGTCGCCCGATGTCTATGATCGGCTGTTAATGCTGATGGCCAATGCCTTTTACGCTGGTTTATTAGCCAAAATGATGGTACCCGATTACAGTGATGACACTCAGGAAGAAGTGTATCTGGCAGCAATGCTGTATCACATTGGCGAAACCTCATTCTGGAGCACCGGTAGCGAGCTGACTGAACAACTGATTAAAAAAGTCGATTTGCCAGCGGCCGAATTCGAGCAACACTGTTTTAATATTGTCGGCGTCAGATTTCATGAACTCAGTGCCGGGCTGGCCAAAACCTGGAATCTGGGCGATTTGCTGATTAAGTCATTGGATCAGCCAGAAAGCCGGGCAGTGGAAATGCAAAGTATTAGTCTGGCAAACCGGCTTAGTGCAGCGATAAATTCACCGGTCGGCAATAAAGCAGAGTTAGCCAGAGTACTGCATGATATTTCAAAAATAATGAAAATAGACCGGCGCCAGCTAATTGAGCGAATCGAGCAAACCCGGTTGTTTGCGATTAATCTGCTGGGCTCTTATGGTGCGTCGATTTTAGAGGACCATATTAAAAGCCTGCCGAAAAATATCGATTTTTTGCGCCACGATGAAACACCGCTGCAGCCAGCGGTATCGTCAGAAAAAGCAGTACTACTGACATTGCAGGAATTAACCCGGCTTACGATGACCGGGACCCATATTAACGAACTACTGGCCGTGACGGTGCGTCATATCGCTAAGGTTATTGACTTCAGCAGTTGTGCCTTCTGGATATTAAGCAGTGATAAATCAAACGTGGAGTCACGCTTACGCTATGACAACCACGGTCAGATCGACTCATACCGGCGTTCTTTGTCGTTACGCCAGACCAAGAATCTGATCAGTCTGGTCATAGACAAAGACAATGCTATTGTGGTCAATGACCACACCCAACCCAAATGGCGTAATTTTATTACCGCAGAAATAGAACAGTTAATTGGCAAAGGCGCCGTCGCTATTGCCCCGGTTAAAATCAGCAATAAAGTTATCGGTATTATCAGTGGCCAGTTCTCCCAACCGGGTAAAAAAATAACCGATGAGCAGTTCAGTCAGTTTTGCTTTATTATCGAACATTTAAATATGTGTCTGATGATTAGTACCCAGAAAACCTGATCAATATACAACGAAAATCCCGTCTTACTGTTGTGTTGTAAGCGTCAGCACCGGTTTGGTTCAGCCCCCCCATACCGTCAGCTTTGCCAGCTGTCCAAGCAGCGTCACGCCACAGAGTATGGCACCTAGCACTGGCACAAAAAAGGGAATATCGGGAACATCTTCAGGCTGACTGTGTCGTTTCAGACGAATAAGCGACAGGTTAACGCCGAGAAAAACAGTAAGAATTGCAAAGCTGGTCATTGCCGCCAGCGACTTCAGCGGTACCAGTAACGCCAGCGCTAATACCACCACGGTGATCATCGTCGTGGCCGGAATGGGGGTGTCGGTTACGTCATTGATCCTTGCAAACAGCCCGGGCGCGCCGCGACCGTCACGGGCAATATCCAGCAGCAGCCGCGACGCGGCGACAATCTGGGCAAGCGCGCCGTTAATGATCACAAACAGGCTGGCAATAGCGATCGGCATACCTGGCCAGCCATACAACTCCACCGCTTTGACCAGGGGAGCGGGTGCCTCTGCAATTACCGTTAACTGGCCACTGCCCACCAGCGCCGTCGCGATCAACAGATAAAACACAAAGACGATACCGAATGAGATCATCATCGCCAGGGGCAAAGTACGTTTTACATCGCGCACTTCTTCAGCAGTCTGCGCCATATCGCCAAAACCAATAAACGAATATACAGCAAGAAAAGCGCCTGCAAAAAGCAGGTTAGCGCTGCCCCACAGCGATGCAGAAGCGTCGCTGTTTTGGCCAGCCGCTGCAACATCAGTGCCTGCCCCCATTCCTAGTCCGGCCAGCACCTCGTAAGGCCCTGCGACCAGCGCATCACGTAAGGCCCACAGCACAGCAAGCAAGGCTGCAATACCAACAAGCGTGGTTGCCGTCATCAGCCAGGCGCTTTCTTTCATGCCGGCAATGGCAACGCCACCCAGCACGACAACAATGCTTAGCGTGACCAGCCACCCCGGTATCTCAGCGAAGCTACCGAAATAGGCTACAAAGCCGGTAACAATAGTGGCAGCCGAGACTGTGTTAGCTGTCATCAGGACCCAACCGGCCGCCGAGCCCAGCCAGCGCTTGTCGAATCCACGCTGCAAATAGTCGATAGGACCGCCTGCAGTCGGGATCCGGGCGCCCATCTCAGCAAACGAAAGCGCCGATGTCATGGCCACCAGGGCAGCAAGCAAATAGGCAACCGGTGTCAGACGGCCGGCTTCGGCCAGCACCTCGCCCACGACCACGAAAATACCAGCGCCCAGGATGGTGCCCGAGCCATAAAATACCAGCGGCCAGAGCCCGACAGAGCGATCCAGCCTCAGTTCGTTTTTTCCTGCCTGCGTCATAACCGGCGCCGTATCCTTAAAAATCAAAGACTTTAAGCTTAGCAGTAATGAACTGGCTGGCAACTTGTCCGACGGCCGTTACAGCTGCCAGGCGTAACTGAACTTTAAGAAAGCACTGCGCTCAGACGGTGATAGGCGGCTGAGCTCATCGTTCTGCAGACTGCCGTCACTGTAGCCGACAAAAAATACCGTTTGCGGATTGACCTTATACGAGTACAGCAACTGCTTATTCAGCTGACGGCTTTGCGCATCCAGCCGTGCTTGCCACTGTGGCTGATAGTTCTGTAATTCGCGCTGCAAATCGGTATACAGTAATACCAGGCGCAACGCGCTGCGGTTTGAAAACTGATAGGTCAGCCGCAAATCGGTTAAATTAGCAGTAAATACCCTGGCCGACCGGTAAGCCATGGTTGTTAAATTATGCCTTAACGACAGCTCCAGATGCCGGCTGAACGAATAACGGCCCTCCAGCTCGACCCGGTTTTGATCAGACAAACGGTTATTGGTTAAATCAAGCGCAGTGCCATGCTGCCAGAAAGCGAAAAACACCATCCCGGCGGCCGGGGTAACCTCGGCCAGCACCGACCCGCCCTGCTCATCAAACCGTTCGGTATTGCCGCTTATCGCCAGCGAGTTATTATCCAGCCGCTGACCAACCCGCTCGCGCTGATAGCCGCCCAGTTCAAGATAACTGCCCAACGGGCCGAAAATGCCGGCATAGCCTTCTGTTTCGCGTTCAATAAATTCGCCCGCGGCATTATGGGTGGTGTCCCAGTCACCGGTAACCCGCACCCGGTTAAACAGGCTGTCAGCCGCCAGATACCAGATGTACTCACCGCCGGTGGTAAATTTGTTCCAGTCGGTTTCGGGCATAAAACCTAAATCAGCCCGAAACGCTTTACTGCGCGCATCATAGCGGCCAAACCAGCGCCAGGTGCGCTCTGAATGCTGATAATTTACCCGGTAAGCCCGGCCGGTTAACGGCTGCTCAGTGCCATAACGCTGCAATGCTTCACCACCAAGCGCCATCTGCTCGCTGTTAGTCGTCTCGCTGTACAGCCATTGCAGGCTTAAGGTGTCTTTTGCCGTTAAGCGGATAGTGGCATCCAGCCCGGTCAGGCCGTTGGCATAGTCTCCGGCTTCGCGCCAGGTGCCAATTGCACCGACGCTGATGCTGTTGCTATAGGCAAAACTATATCGCGCCGCCAGATTGCGGCTGGCATTGTCTAACACAGCAATATCTGAGCCCAGGTTACCGGGTAATACCAGGGTGGTACTGTCATCATCGGCCGTAAAAAAGCCAAAGGTGTGTGCGCCGGTGCGGCCGGTGATCTTGGCGCCGATATTTGGCGCGCTGATATTGCGGGTATGCACCAGATTGTAGGGCGTCGCAAAATAGTCGGCATTTTCGGTAAAAAATGGCCGGCTTTCAGCGTAAAACAGGGTAAACGGATTATTGACCGATAACTGCTCTGCATCAGCTTCCACCTGCGAGAAATCGGGGTTTAACGTGGCATTTAACGTAATATCAGGCGTAACGGCCCATTTACCATCCAGGCTAAGCTCAATATTATTGTCCCCCTGCCAGTTTTGCTGCTGATGGACATTGCGCTGCTCGCTGCGTCCCGCCACGACCGACGGCGCAATAATGACATTGGTACTGCTTCTGGCCCTGGCAAACCCCTGATACGCCGGCATCTGGCATACCCAGCATTTATTGGCATGGCTTATTCTGGCACTGGACAGCCGCAGCCGCTGATCGCGTGGCATAAAGCGGACAAACTCCAGCGCCCAGGTTTTCAGGCCAGCTTGCGGCGGAAAATTCATTACCGTAAACGGGATCGCCATCTCCACCACATACCCGTTAGCGGTCAGCTGGCCGGCCGCATGCCAGAAGCCATCCCAACTGGATGATTCATGGCCGGTCTGGGCATTTTCAATTGAATCCGCCTGGCTGCCCAGCGGGTTGGCAAAAAACTGATATGCCAATTGCTGATTGTTATACGGGTCTATTTTTACCCCAACCACATCATCATTCCAGATGTTATCGCGGTTACGATAAAACGCCCGGATTAACGCAGGCTCTGGATCAGGTGCAATAAAGCCGATATACAAAATCTCGCCATCGTCAAAAACCAGCGCTTCAGTGGCAATATCAGAGATACCCTGGTCACTGGGCAAGGTAATAAAATTAATATTAATTCGTTTGGCATTCTGCCATACCGATTCATTCAGGTTACCGTCCACTGCCATCACATCGCCGGGCAGCAAGGTCGGGATCTCTGACGTCTGCGCCTGACTGAGGCCGCTAAGCAGTAAACTGCTGACAGCACAAAAACTAAAAATGGCAGCGGATAGGACGGAACAAAATGTGGACGGCATGAATTTCCCGAAATGCGAGAGCGCGATTATCTGCGGTTGGCAATAGTGCGCGCATCATACCGGTTTATTTAAAATTGACAGCCAAGGTGCGTTAAACAGGCAATATTCAAAGGTGTACTGAGGCTGTACTTTGTTTTGCGGCCTGTTTTGCCGATTTTAACCGCTCAGCTTTGTGACACCTCATCAATAAGTTTGCGCTGAACACGGACTGCAGTGCTTTTCGGCCGAATCGGCTTGCCCCGGCCTTCCAGATGCGCCCGGGTAAATGCCGCGCCAAACAGCAAGATCATCGACGAATAGTTTACCCAAAGCAGCAATAGTGCCAGCGACCCTGCAGCACCATAAGCCGATGCCGTCGCGGTGTAGGCAAGGTAAACCGAGATCAGCGAGCGGCCCGCGGTAAATAACACTGCCGTTATAAAAGCCCCCAGCAGCACATCGCGCCATGACAACAACACGTCGGGCAATATTTTGAACATCGCGGCAAACAAAAGGGTTATCACCAGCAGTGACAGCACAAGCTCCATCCCCACCATTGCCCAGCCAGGGACCGGCAGCCAGTCATCAGCAAATGCCATAATGCTGCGCAGCGCCACCGATAGCAGCAGCGAAACCAGCATAATAAAACCAATCGCCAGAATAATGGTCAGCGACAATAAGCGGCTTTTAATAAAGATCCACAGGTTGCTTTTCGAAGGCCGTGGCGCGACATCCCAGATTTGATTCAGCGACTGCTGCATCTGGGCAAACACGGTGGTAGCACCGACGATGGTGGCCAGGATCCCGATTAATGCCGGCCAGATACCACTCTGATCAATCTGTGAATTCGCAACAGCCGTCTGTACTACCCCGGCAGCTTGCGAACCAAAGGTGCCCTCCAGCTGGGTGAACAATTGCTCCTGCACCGCACGCTCGCCAATCACCAGCCCGACCAGCGCCACCACCACAATTAAAATTGGCGCAATGGAAAATACGGTGAAAAACGCCAGTGCCGCCGCATAAATAAAGGCCTGACTACCCAGCCAATAACTGCCTGCAGCGCCCAGAATGCCTAGCCAGTGCTGAACAGCGGCGGGCAGTTTGTTATAAATGTTAGCAACCATACTCAAAAAATATCCCTGTCTGTAATTTAACCATAACGGTAATAAAGATAGATAAGCGACGCCAGTACAAACAGCAACATGGTGCCTGCCTTGCCGGCTATGATTCCTTTTGTGGTTGACATCCCTCTTGGTATTAAGACTTTAGCGACAAACAGATAATTTAAAAATGCGGATACAAGCGCAAATGCTGCCAGCACCAGCGCGGTATGCGTCACAGCTGTCATGGTTTGCTCCTGTATTGTTACCCTATGCCCTTTGTCACTGCATCAGGCCGGGCTTTGCCGGATTTCCGATTGCAGCTTCAGCACTTTATCGCCATCCTGCTGTTCGATTAAATACGCAGGGTTATCATCAGTGCCATTGCGGGTCACTTCAGATCCTTTAAGCGTCCGGGTGACTTTCTGCCGGAAAACCTCACGGATATAGCCCTCGGCAGTGCCTTCGCCCCAGTCCCACTGCACTTTGGTATTGGTCTGATAGGTGTCGGTCATCATCTTACTCACGGGTTACTCATCTTAGTGGTATCTACCGTTAATCCTGGCTTAGTGGATCATGGCCCCAGTTCATTAAAGAATAGCGCCAGGCGCTGTGCTGTACATCATCCTCGGGCCCACCCTGGGCAAGATGACGTTTAATATAACCGACAACCTTTGCCATATGAGACCATTGCTCGTCGGTTAAGTCGGCTTTGTTGGTACGCTTAATCTGAACAATCTTTCTGCCTGACTTGTGCCCTGTTGATTCGCCGTTGTCAGTATCTCCCACGGTTTTGCTATTTTCGGTTTGCAACCAGTCTTCCAGTTCAGCCGGCGCCATATTGACCAGTTCACGCCACTCTTGCCATATTTGTTCTCTGGATTTATCTGAAGACATTACCTTTTC